>JAFYBD010000068.1 GCA_017540385.1 Lentisphaeria bacterium | reverse complement strand
TTGACGAGCGCGGGCGCGTAGACGTCGTACGGGCGGATGATGTAACGCCGGTGGTGCGTGCTCTCGAGGCCACCGCCGAGCTCGCATGCCGCGAAGGGATAGCGTTCGTAGGGAAGCCGCCAGCCGTCGCGCCCCGTCCGCTGGATCGGCATCAGGTCCGCGCCGATGGCGGTGTCGTTCCGCATCCGGTTGAAGAAGAAATGAGGCGAGGGCGGAAGCGGCCGCGTGCCGGAGTTCCACGGGGCGTCGCAGTATCCGCCGAAGACCGGCAGCACGCCGGTGAGCGGGATGCGCGCGCCCTCCGCGGCGTTCCAGCCGGTGGCGGTGAAGAGCGGCGGATTCATGCCGCACTCGATGGCGATCTTGCGAAGCGTCTCGAGGTGGGCGGCGTTGCCCGTGAGCTCATTCTCCAGCTGGAGACCGATGATGGGGCCGCCGTCCGAATAGAAGAGCCCCTTCAGCTCCTTCGCGATCGCGCCGTACCAGCGGCGCACCTCGGCCAGATAGCCGTCGTTGTTCGCGCGGAGCCGGAACGACTTCTTCATGAGCCAGTCGGGGAATCCGCCGTTGCGACATTCGCCGTGGACCCACGGGCCGGGGCGGACGAAGACCTCGAGCCCCTGCTTCTTCGCCTCCAGCACGAAGTCGCGGATTGAGAGGTTGCCGGAGAAAGAGAGTTCGCCCTCGATCTCCTCGTGGTGGATCCAGAAGAGATAGGTGGAGACGACGGTGACGCCCCCGGCCTTCAGTTTCGCGAGCTCGGCGGGCCACTGTTCCCGGGGCACGCGAGAGAAATGCAGCTCGCCCATGACCGGGATCCACGGCTTGCCGTCGCGGATGAGGTACAGGCTGTTCACGCCGATGGAGCCGCCCTCGGGATTCGTCCCGCCGAGGCCGAGGTGGTCCGTGAGGATTTCCGGCTGAACGAACGGCTGGAACGTGCACCGGATCGTCGCGGGCGCGTCGTCCGGTTCGTCCGCCCGGAGCGGGGCGTGCGCGGTGGATACGGCGGTGAAGACTGCCGCGGCGAGAAGAATCGTTCCTGCGAGGGTCGGTTTCATGGGCTGGCTCCTGATTCGAAACGGGATGTGTGATTCATTCCGCATAATATAGCGCGCAAACGTGCGCATGGCAAATCGCCGGAGCGATTTCACGGGGAAAAACGTGCGCGCAGAGGTGCGCGATCAGAAATACTCCACGGGACATTCCGGGATGGACTCCAGGAACGACCGGCCGTAGCTCTTCGTGATCACGCGCGGGTCGAGCACCACGATGATCCCGGTGTCGGATTTGCTGCGGATCAGGCGGCCGATGCCCTGTCGGAATTTCAGGACGGCGTCCGGGACGGTGTAGTCGCCGAAGGGGGAACCGCCGAGCTTCTGGATGCGTTCGCAGCGAGCCTGCACGAGCGGATGCGTGGGGACGGCGAACGGGAGCTTCGTGATGATGACGTTGCTCAGCGCGTCGCCGGGGACGTCCACGCCGGTCCAGAAACTCGTCGCGCCGAAGATGACGGACGATTTCACCTTTTTGAACTCGGAGATCATGGCGGACCGGGAGAGCGATTCGCCGTGGACGAGCAGATTGATGCCCTGGGAGAGGAACGGGCGCGACAGGCGGTCGGAACAGTATTTGAGCATGTTGTAGCTCGTGAAGAGCACGAATGCGCTGCCGTGTGTCTGCTCCACGAACATCCGAATCTTGTCGACCGCGGCGTCGTTGTACTCGCGTTCGGACGGCTGCGGCATGTCCTTCGAGACATACAGCCGCACCTGTTTGCGGTAGTCGAACGGCGAATCGAGGATCAGACCCTCGCCGCCGCGGAATCCGACGCGCCGGGCGTAGTAGGTGAGGGAGCCACGGACGGCCAGCGTGGCGCTCGTGAGAATGACGGGTTTGCCGGAGTCGAACAGAATGTCGCGGAGCAGGTCGGCCACGTTCAGCGGCGCGGAGGCGAGCTCGGTCTGGCGCGTGCGCGAGTAACCGGACCTGTGACCTTCGATCCAGTACACGTGCTCCGGCACGGCCATGTTCAGGAAGAGATTCAGCTCCTCGCGGAACGACATGCAGTGGTCGAGCTGGTTTTCGAGTTCGAGCCGGAACCCGGCGTCGTCCTGGTCGCCCGCGTAAGTGCGCGCGATGGTCTCGACGTCCAGGATGGAGTCGGAAATGAGGTCGCGGAAACGCCCGGGGTGCATGATGCGGAGCGTCTGCTCCGGGGCTTTGTCCAGCGGTTCGTCGAACTGGGAGAAGAAGTCCGTGAGCGCTTCGTGGGCGTTCGCGATGGTGTTCCTGACCTGCATGGAGTCCTCGCCGGGCTTCATCAGGAGGCCGCGCCCGCTGATGGGGTTGAAGAGGCGGTTCAGGGTGCTTCGGACGGCCCCGGAGTGAATGTGGATGCCGAGGTGGTTCGCGGCGTTGTCCTCAAGCGTGTGGGCCTCGTCGAAGACGACCGCGCAGTATTCGGGCAGGGGGCAGTTCTCCTGGTTCTCGATCCGGCTGATCTTCAGGTTCGTGAAGAAAAGCGCGTGATTCGTGATGAGCAGGTCGGCCTTGTCCCACGAATGGCGCGCCCGCCAGTAGAAACACGAGTGGAAATGCTGGCACTTCGGGCCGAGACACGTGCCGGTTTCGCAACAGACCCCGGACCACAGATGCGGATGGATGCGGAACGGCACGTCGGAGACGGTACCGTCGTGCGTGGTCCGCGCCCAGTCCAGCAGACTCTGAAGTTCGTTGGCAGGCGCGTCGGCGGGCAGGATTTCGTCGCGGTGCGCCCCGGAGGCGAGCGCGAGACGGCGTTTGCACAGGTAGTTGCCGCGTCCCTTGGCGACCGCGAACGTGAAATCGACGTCGAGGAGCTGCTGGAGCAGGGGCAGGTCCTTCTTCGCGAGCTGTTCCTGGAGATTGATCGTCTCGGTGGTGACGAGCACGGTCTGGTGCATCGACTTCGCGTGGTAGATGGCCGGGACGAGATAGGCGAAACTCTTCCCGACGCCCGTGGGGGCCTCCACGCACAGATTGCGGCCGTCCTGGAACGCCTCGGCGATGGCGCACGCCATCTCCGCCTGCTGTTCGCGGGGCTCGTAGGGGCGGCCGCCGAATGATTCCGCCTTCTTCAGCGGGGTGTCCTCGGAGAAGAAGGCGGAAGTGCGGGGAACCGCATCGGAAAGGGTGACCCCTTTCAAGTCGGAATCTATGACGGGCAGGATCACGTCACGGGGTCATTTCGTTTTGGCCGGTTCTTCGGTGCTGAGTTTGCAGATGGAGCAGTGACGGCAGTCGAATTCGGCCGGGGGTTCGTACTTGAGGCCGGCTTTCTTCGCCTTGTGCATGTTCAGGAGGTTCATGCCTGCGAGGATGAGGCCGAGGAGGATGAATCCGCCGGGGGCCTGGCCCATCAGCGCGAAACCGTTGTCCCAGCACTGCATGCTCACGCCGAAGAGGGTTCCGGCGGAGAGGAATTCGCGGACGCAGCCGAGGCAGACGAGCACGAACGTGAATCCGAGGCCCATGCCGAGTCCGTCGGCGGCGGAGGCGAGGAGGCCGTTCGTGGAGGCGAAGGCTTCCGCCCGGCCGAGCACAGTGCAGTTCACGCCGATTAGCGGCAGGAAGATGCCGAGGGCCTGATAGACGGCCTGGGGGGCGTACGCCTGCATGAGGAGCTTCACGACGGTCACGAACGTGGCGATGACCACGATGTAGCAGGGGATGCGGATCTTGCCCGGGACCAGCTTGCGGATCACCGAGATCACGAGATTGCTGCCGAGCAGCACGAACGTGGTGGCGAGGCCCATGGCGAGGCCCTTCACGGCGTCGGACGAGGTGGCGAGCGTGGGACACATGCCCAGCACGAGCACGAGGACGGGGTTTTCCTTCCAGAATCCCTTGGTGAATTCTTTGAAAAGGCTCATATCAGTTTGCCTCCTTGCTTTCGGCCTGAGACGCGAGATAGTCGCGGACGGCGGTTGACGCGTACCAGACGAGGTCGCGGACGGCGGTGGACGAGAACGTGGCCCCGGAGACGAAATGGACTTCGTCCTTGGTCCACTTGTCCGCGCCCGGCTTCTTGCCGGAATAGGAATCCAGCGCTTCGTTCGCGGGGAGTTTCGACGGATCGGGCTTGCGGCCCTTGACGACGTCGGTGATGGTGCGGCGGGCAGTGCGGTCGGTGACCTTGGTGCCGATGCCGGGGGTCTCGGCGTGGCCGGACTTCACGATCACGGTGTCGACCGTGCCGTCGGCCTTGAAGCTGACAAGGCCGGCGACCTTGCCGCCGAATCCGGAAGCGGAGGCTTCGGCCGCGTAGCCGACCACGATGCCGCCGTTCTTCGCGGTGTAGAGCTTCACCGGCTCGCCATCGGGCGAGGTGAGGTCGATCGCGTCGGCCGACGGGTCGTTGTCGAACGGCGGGAGGATCATTTTCAGGCTGTCTGCGGTTTCTTTCGCCTGGGAAATGCGGATGGGTTCCTCGGTCTTGACCGCCGTGTAGGCCATCACGAGCGTGGAGACGCCGCAGACGACGAGGAGGAAGAACGCCAGATAGAACGGATTGGATGCTTTCGTCATGTCTTTCATTTGATCTCACCCCTTCTGATTTGGAGCGCGGAGGCGCTGTGGGAGTGCCAGCCGAACGGCCGGATGTAGCAGAGACGGTCGATCAGCGGGACCAGGGCGTTCGCGATCACGATGGAGAAGCTGACGCCTTCCGGGTAGGCTCCCCAGATGCGGATCACGCAGGTCAGGACGCCGATGAGCGCGCCGAAGACGAGCCCGCCGAGGGCGGTCATGGGGGAGGTCACCATGTCGGTGGCCATGAAGAACGCGCCGATCATCACGCCGCCGCTCAGGATGTGGTAGACGGGGCCGGGCGTGAGCTCGGGAGCCGCCAGATGCACGATGCCGGAGAAAACGAAGATCGTGGCGATCATCGCCAGCGGTATCTGCCATTTGATGAGGCGGAAGCAGAGGAGCCCGAATCCGCCGATCAGGATGGCGAGCGCGGAGGTCTCGCCGATGGAGCCGCCGACGTTGCCGAGGAACAGGGCCTTGAGGTTTTCGGGGCTGCCGAGGATGGCCATCGCTTCCTTCGAACCCTTTGCCAGCTGGACGGCTCCGAGGGGAGTCGCGCCGGAGACGAGTTCGCCGGTGACGGGGGCGGCCCACTGGGTCATGGGGCCCGCAAAACCGACCAGCAGGGCAACGCGCGCCGCCGCGGCGGGGTTGAAGGGGTTCTGTCCGAGGCCGCCGAAGAGCTCCTTCACGACGATGATCGCGAAGACGCTGCCTACCATGCAGAGCCACCAGGGGGCTCCGGGGGGCAGGTTCAGGGCCAGAATCACGCCGGTCACGAGGGCACTGAAGTCGCCGACGGTCGGTTTCCGGCGGATGGCCAGGGACCAGGCGTATTCGGCGAAGACGCTGAACGCGCCGCAGTAGACGAGGATGCGGACGGCGTTGAACCGGAAGAACCAGATGGATGCTATGACGGCCGGGAGGAGGCAGACCAGCACCTTCAACATGATCTTGGAGATGCTGTCGCCGTCCTGGACGTGGGGCGAAGTGCTCAGCACGAGCGACCCGGGCTCGGGGAGAACGACGGTCTTTTTTTCGATTTCTTCACTCATAATGGGGTAGTGACTCCGGGATTAAGCTTGTTTCGCCTTTGCGGCACGGCGTTTGGCGTTGATTTCGGCCTTGGCCCTGCGGAAATGCTGGACGAGGGGGCGTTTGGCCGGGCAGACGTAGGTGCAGACGCCGCACTCCATGCAGTCCATGACGTAGTTGCGTTCGGCTTCGTCGTAATTCTCGCTCTCGACCATCACGCTGACGGGGCCGGGGAGGAGTTTCATCGGGCATGCCCGGACGCAGCGTCCGCAGCGGATGCAGGGGTTGGAGGTGTAGCCGCTCGTCTCCTTCCACTGGAGAAGGAGGATGCCGGACGAATTCTTGGTGATCGTCACGCCGAGCGAGGTCTGCGCGAATCCCATCATCGGGCCGCCCATGATGACCTTCGCGGCGCGTTCCTTCACGCCGCCTGCGAACGTCAGGGCCTGTTCGACGGTGGTGCCGAGGCGCAGGATCCAGGTGCCGGGATTCACGACCGGGGTGCCGGTGACCGTGGTGTAGCGTTCGATCAGGGGATGGCCCTCGACCACGGCGTCGCGGATGGCCGCGCAGGAACCGACGTTCTGCACGACGCAGCCGACGTCCATCGGGAGACCGCCGGTCGCCACGGAACGCCCCGTGAGGGCGTAGATGAGCTGTTTTTCACCGCCTTGCGGGTAGCGGACGTGCAGCGGGACCACGGTCACGCCGTATGCGCCGGCCTTTTCGCGGAGCGCCGCGATGGCGTCGGGCTTGTTCTCCTCGATGCCGAGGAAGATGCGGTCGACGCGGAGGATCTTCGCCGCGATAGCCGCGCCCTCAAGGACCGCTTCGGTCCGTTCGAGCATGAGCCTGTGGTCGGCGGTCAGGTAGGGTTCGCACTCGGCGCCGTTCAGGATGAGCGTGTCGATGCCTTTTTCGGGCGGAGGCGAGAGCTTCACGTGGGTCGGGAAAGCCGCGCCGCCCATGCCGACGATGCCGGCTTCGGCGATGCGCTTCTTAAGGATTTCGCGGTCGGTGTTTTTCCAGTTCGGGATGGGCTCGAGGCCGGAACCCCATTCGTCTTTCCCGTCGGCGATGATCTCGATGGCCGGGATGGTGCCGCCGTTCGCGCCGGGGACTTCGACCGTGTCGCCGACCGTGCCGCTGGTGGGCGCGTGAATCGGGGCGGAGACGAATCCGCCTGCTTCGGCGATGAGCTGGCCTTTCTTCACCACGTCGCCTTTCGCAACGATGGGCTTCGGCGGCGCGCCGATATTCTGCTGAAGCGCCACGGTGTAGCGTTCGAGGAGCGGAGCCCTCTGCGCCGGGACGGAATTGGAAAGCGCCTTGCCGTCGGCGGGATGGACTCCGCCGTGGAAACGCCAGGTTTTGACCGGGATGTTCATTTGGATTCCTCCTTTTTGGGCGCGGGAGCGGCGGGTTTCAACGCTTCGATCTTGCGGTGCATTTCTTCGAGCTGGAGAGCTCCCGTGGGACACTTGACCTGTTCCACGAAACCGGGTTCAGGCGGATTGGAGTAGTTGACGCGGACCAGGCCGGCCTGCATCTGCATGTGGTTCTCGTCGGTGCGGATGCACTTCTTGCAGGCGAGGCAGGGGTTCTTGCAGAGTTTGCGGCGTTTCGCGGGTTTCTCGAGCGAATTGCAGTACACGTGGATCTTCGCGGAGGCCGGGACCAGACGGATCAGCTTGCGCGGGCAGACGTTCACGCACTTGCCGCAGGCGCGGCAGAGCTCGGGATGGACGACCGCCAGACCGTCGCGGATTTCGATCGCGCCGAACGGGCACGCCCGGGCGCAGGAGCCGTAGCCGAGACAGCCGAAACGGCAGGCTTTGCCGCCGGCTCCGGCCACGATGGACGCGGAGCGGCAGTCGAGGATGCCGTTGTAATCGGCGGCCTGGGTCGAACGCGAGAAGCTGCCGGAGCAGAAGACGACCGCGGTCATCTTCTCTTTCTTCCCGGCGGCCTTGCCGGTGACCTCGGCGATCTTCGCGAGCATGGCGTCGGAACACGCCGAGCAGCCGGAGGGATCGGTGTCCTTCGTGACGATGGCACTGGCGAAGTCGGCGCAGCCGGCATAGCCGCAGCCGCCGCAGTTGGCGCCGGGGAGAAGTTCCTGAACCGCCTCGATCTTCGGGTCGGTCTCGACTTCGAACTTTTTCGCGGTGAACCCGATGAGGGCTCCGAGGACGAGGCCGACGGCGGCCACGACGCCCGCGGAAACAAGGATCGTGATAAGCATGATGGACCGCGCCTCCCTTACTTCACCAGGCCGGAGAAGCCCATGAACGCCATCGCGAGGATGCCCGCGGTGACCAGGGCGATCGCGGTGCCCTGCATGGCCTTCGGAATCCGGGAGATCGCGAGACGTTCGCGAATGCTGGCGAAGAGCAGCAGCGCCAGGCCGAATCCGACGCCCGTGCTCAGACCGAACACGGTCGAGGAGATGAGCCCGCGCGACGCGTCGGCGTTCAGCTCGGCCGCGCCCAGCACGGCGCAGTTGGTCGTGATGAGCGGCAGATAGATGCCGAGCGAGACGTAGAGCGAGGGGCTGAACTTCTTCAGCAGGATCTCCACGATCTGCACCAGCGCGGCGATGACCACGATGAAGAGCAGAATTCGGGTGAACGCGAGCGACACCGTCTGGCCGTTGATCGTGAAGGTCGCCGTGACGAGGAACCGGTTGAAGAGCGCGGTCACGAACGACGCGAGGGTCATGACGAAGATGACGGCCCCGGACATGCCCAGCGCGGTTTCAATGCGCTTGGAGACGCCGAGGAAGGGACAGATGCCGAGGATGCGCGAGAGCACCACGTTGTTTACGAGGATGGCTCCCACGGTCAGCATCAGCAGTTCGTTGGTATCCATGTGTGTACCTGACTTTCCTGATTGACTTGGGCCGGGCGGTTACTTCGCGGGAGCGACCCGGGAGGCCTTGAAGATGGTGATCGGGGCGGACGGCACGTCGTCGTAGCCGCGCATGGAGGTCGTGGGGATCGCTTCGATCGCCCGGACCACGTCCATGCCCTCGACGACCTGACCGAACACGCAGTAGCCGAATCCGCGCGGGGTCTCGTCCTGGTGGTCGAGGAACGAGTTCGGGGCGGTGTTGATGAAGAACTGGCTGGTGGCGCTGTCGACCACGGCGGTGCGCGCCATGGCGATGGTCCCGACCTTGTTCGAGAGACCGTTGCCGGCTTCGTTCTTGATCGGGGCGCGGCCGGGGACGTTCCGGAGGTTCTCGTCCAGACCGCCGCCCTGAATCATGAATCCTTTGATGACGCGGTGGAAGATGGTGCCGGCGTAGTAGTTGTCGTCGACGTAAGCCAGGAAATTCGCCACGGTGACCGGGGCTTCCTTCTCGAAGAGCTCGACCGTGATGTTGCCGAGCGAGGTCTCGAGGAGGACTTTCGGGTTTTCAGACATGAGCTATCCTTTGTTTCATGTAGGGTTATTGGGAAAAAAGAAAACATTTATTCTCTAAATATAGCGCATGCGAGTTGATTTTTCAACGTGCAAACGGCGTTTTTTGCGAGAAAACTTCGCTCCGGGCGACGCATCGAATTTTCAGAGATACCCAAACGGCGTTTTTCAGCCTTTCAGGTTTTCGACCGCGTCGGGGCAATGCGCGGTGATCATCGCGAGCGTCCCGCAGGATTCGTGTTCGGCGCAGTCCCCGCAGGTGGTGAAGCCTTTTGCCGATGCGCACTTGCGGATTTCGCACATCTGCTCGCAGAAATACGTCTTCACGCCGTTCACGCGGCAGCCCTCGCAGTTGATGTATTCCGGCAGGATTTCCACATGGTTCATTTCGGACCATTTTTTCGCGGTTTTTTCGCGCAGCGCCTGATCGTTGTGGATCGTCGCCAGATACGCGTCGCATTTTTCGCAGTCAAGTCCGCAATAGCCGATCATGTCTTTCATGGGTTCTATCTCCTTGCAAAATGTATGGTTTCCGGCAATGTTTGCCTCGCCGGATCGTGTTCTGGATCGTAAAAACGAACCGGCTGTCATGGATAAACGCGGGAAAACAATACATCCGGGGAAAGATATTTGCAAGCGGGGACGCGAACTTTTTGTCGTCCGGGCGGGGAGAAACCGCGGGGCAGGGGGCTCATTTGTCAGCCGGGGCCGCCGCGGGCTTCGCTTTGTGCTCCGGGACGACGCCGGGCCTGTGGGGCTTGTGCTCGACGTTTGCCAGGTAGACGCCGAGCACGATCAGCACGGCGCCGACGATCTGCATGAGGGTGAAATTCTCGCGGAGCATGATCGTGCCGGTCAGGACGGAGACCAGCGTAGCCACGCCGATGAACGACGCCGCGCGGTTCACGCCGAGCTTCGCGTTCGCGAGGTTGGAGAGCCAGACTGCGATGACGGTGCAGGCGATCCCGAGGTAGAGGACCGCGATCAGGAACGGCCTGTCGTGCAGGGGCAGGGTCACGAGTTCGGCGACGCTGCCTTTGCGGGCCGCTTCGGCCAGCGCGAGCACTACGAACAGGGCCGCGCCCGCGAGCTGCATGGCGTAGGTGATCTCCGCGCCGGTGTAGACGTTCGCGCGGTCCACGTACACGAAATACAGCGAATACGAGACCACCGCGATCGTGAGGAAGAGGTACCCGGTCGGCGAGAAGCTGGTCGTCATCCCGGCCGCCGCCACGCAGGTCAGCATGCCTGCGAGCGTGATGACGATGCCCGTCACCTGCAGCCCCGTGGGGCGTTTTTTCAGGATCAGCGCGGACGCGATCAGCGAGATCACCGGGATGCACGCCACGAAGACGCCGCACTCGGTGGACGTGGTGCGGCTGATGCCGAGCGTTTCGCCGAGGAAATAGAGCACGGGGCAGAGCAGCACGACGTACAGGAGCGGCCGGAGCGGCTTCCCGCGGTAGTCGACCTTCACGATCCCGAGTACGATCCCGGCGGTCATGATCGCCGCGCCGAGCAGGAACCTCCACCCCAGCACGGAGAAGACCCCGGCGGTGTTCGTGGACTGCTTCGTGAAAGCATAGCTCATGCCGTGCAGGATTTCGCATCCGCAGGCGCAGAGACAGCCTGTGAAAAAGGCGTTTCGGAGGGGTGAATTTGCTTTCATCTTGAACTCGGGCGGGGTTGTTCCGGCACGGAGAACCGTGCATGCGCCCCGTTTTTTGTCCCCGGGGCATCCTATTAACATACACCCCGGGGAGCCCTTTTGCAAGCGGAAACGCCGCGCCCGCTGGTGCGGATTCGGACTTTTTTTCCGGGAAAGCGGGGTTATGAGCTTGACTTTTTTGCCGGACGGTGCTATATTGATATGTTGCCGGTAATTCCGGCATGTCGGGATGTAGCGCAGCCTGGTTAGCGCGTTTGACTGGGGGTCAAAAGGTCGTGAGTTCAACTCTCATCATCCCGACCATTTTTTATGTCTTTATGCGCGCGGGTCCCCGCCCGGGGGTTCGCGCGGATATGATTCACAACACAATGGCAGTTGGAGAGTTCCGAAATGGCAACACCAGTCAACGTCGCGATCGCAGGCGCCACGGGCGCCGTGGGCGTCGAGATGCTTCTCACGCTCGAAAAGCGCAATTTCCCCGTCAAAAACCTGAAACTCCTCGCCTCGGCGCGTTCCGTCGGCAAGACGTTCAAGTTCCATGGCGAAACGGTCGCCGTGGAGGAGATGACCGAAGATTCCTTCAAGGGCGTGGACATCGCGCTCTTCAGCGCCGGAGCCTCCATCTCCAAGCAGTTCCGCGCCGCAGTCACGGCCGCCGGAGCGGTCATGATCGACAATTCCAGCGCGTTCCGCATGGATGACGACGTGCCGCTGGTGGTCCCCGAGGTCAACGCCGCCGACGTCTTCCTGCACAAGGGCGTGATCGCGAATCCGAACTGCACGACCGCGATCATGTGCGCCCCGGTGTGGCCTCTGCATCAGGCGAAGGGGCTCCGCCGCATGGTCGTCTCCACCTATCAGGCGGCTTCCGGCGGCGGTCAGAAGGCCATGAACGAGCTCATGGAGCAGACGCGCGCCATCCTCGAGGGCAAGCCCGCCGAAGTGAAGGTCATGGCCCAGCAGATCGCGTTCAACCTCTTCCCGCACATCGACGTCTTCCAGCCGAACGGCTACACCAAGGAGGAGATGAAGATGGTGAACGAGACGCGCAAGATCATGCACCTGCCGAACGTGAAGATCTCCTGCACCAGCGTCCGCGTCCCCGTGATGCGCGCACACTCCGAGTCCATCAACCTCGAGTTCGAGAACGAGATCACGCCCGAAGAAGCGCGCGCCATCCTGAGCTCCGCCCCCGGCGTGCAGCTGCGCGACGATCCCGAGAACAAGATCTATCCGATGCCCATGGAGGCCACCGGCATGTACGACGTGCTCGTCGGCCGCATCCGTCAGGACATCTCCCGCGACGACAAGCGCGGGCTCGACATCTTCATCAGCGGCGACCAGCTGCTGAAGGGCGCGGCGCTGAACGCCGTTCAGATCGCCGAAGTCCTCGTGAACGGAAAGTGAGTTCGCCGGGAACGATTGAATCTCCCATAGCGAACGCAATCGCATCCGACGCCGTTTCTCCGGGCTCCCCGGGGGAACGGCTTCTTTGTCTTCGGGCATTTCATCGTAATTTTCCGCCGGTCCGGGCGGTTTGCCGTTTGAAATCCGCCGGGGTCGATGTATATTAAAGAAAACGCCGACCCGATCAACCCCCATGCGGCAGCCCATGAAACAACAGCCACACCCCCAGAACACCAAGGACGCACCTCGGACGAGCACGTGGAAAGAGTCCCTGCGCCGTCACACCACGGGGCCGGTTTTCTCGCTCTCGGTCCATATCGTGATCCTGGCCCTGCTCGGTTCCATCATGATCGCGGTGGTGCCGAAGGCGTCGCACGACGACGTCACCGTCGAGATCACGGAGAAGATATCCGACCTACAAGAAGCATTAATGACCCAATGTATAATGAAGGTAAAAAGTTAAGTAAAACAGAAAATTTTACAACTCATTATCGCAGATTTATGCAATTGGATAAGATTGTTTCCAAATTGGAATC
>JAFYBD010000067.1 GCA_017540385.1 Lentisphaeria bacterium | reverse complement strand
GATCATGCGGTTGCGGACGTGGTCGTCGTTGAACTTCGCGCCGTCGAACGGCCCCTCGTAGGCGTGGTAGAAATGGCGCGGCAGCGGGGTCAGCCCGAGGGTGATCTCCTCGGAGAGGATGTACGGGCGCTCCCACACGACCTCGAATTCATAGTCGTTCAGCACGCGCACTTCCTTCAGGTCGGCGAAGTAGCTGCGCAGCGGGGCGGCGTTCACGGTCTCGTCCTTGATGACGTCCACGAAGAACTTGAAATCCTCGGCCGTGACCTCGACGTTCTCCCAGCGTTTCCCGGTCTCCGGGTCGGTGAAATCGTGCCACAGGATGCCTTTTCTGAGCTTGACATGGTAGGTGAGCTTGTCGTCGGAGAGCGACCAGGACTCCGCCATCTGCGGGACGAACCGGTCGATGTCCTTCATGTGGCGCACGGCGAGCGCGTCGAAGGTGAGGCCCCAGAAATCGGAGACGGTCGCGTCGTTGTTGATGATCGAGTTCATGTTCCCCGTGTCCGAGGTGATCGCGAGGATGAGGCGTCCGCCCTGGTCGGCGTCCGGATCGAAGAACTCGGCGTTTCCGGCGCGTTCGCCGGAGGCCGCCCCTGCCCCGCCGCCGATCGCCACGCCGCGGGACTGGAGCAGATCGATCCGGTCCGACAGCTCGGAGACGGCTTTCGTGAGCGCTTCGGTCTGGAATCTCTGGCGGTCGATGGCCGTGACCACGCCGAGACCGATCACGGTCAGGACGATGAGACAGAGAAAAAGGAGTACGGGAGTGAGGAAGGATTTGTTCTGCATGGATGCCGCTCGTATTGAAGCGCCCGGCCGCAAGGCGGACGCAGGGGTTGCTGCCTGTTCGGATCATCCAATGTACACCGTTTCCGGTCAAAAATCAAGCGGCTGCATCAAAAAAATAGCGAACCACGGCGCCGGACGCCACGCGAGGGAACGGCGGACGGCGCGGGTTCAGAGACCGCGCGGGCGGATGAGCTGGTATTTCAGGATCTGCCACGGCAGACCGGAACAGCGCAGGAAGAGTTTGTGCGGCAGTTTCCGGGATGCCGGATACTCTTTCGGGGCCATGGCGTCGTTCAGGAGGCCGCGGAAGACCTCCCGGTGGGCCTGTATGATCTCCAGCGTGGCCGCGCGTATCTTCTCCGGCGGAGGCGCGTTTTCGACGAATTCCCGCACGGCTTCCGCGACCGCTTCCGGGTCGTCCGGGACCGTCTTCACGGCGAAATCCGGGAACAGCGCGTCGCGTCCGCCGATGTTTGCGGTGTTCACGATCGGGACCCCGCTGAGCAGATACTCGATGCTCACGAACATCGCGCCCTCCTCCTTCGAGAGACAGAGGCCGCAGTGCGCCTTCGCGATCTCGCCGGGTATGTCGCCTGCACGGACATGCGGGGTCCATTCGGCGTGTTTCAGGCGGTTGGAAATGATGTCGTGCGCATAGGGTTTTTCGTGTTCAAGCCAGGCGAAATCCCCGACCAGGCGGATCGACGGGACCTTTTCCGCGAGGAAATGGCGTTTGAACGGCGTAAGGCGCGCGATGTAGATCGCGTCGTACGATTTCTTCACATGCCGGATGGGGTACCGCGATTCGTCCACGAACGCGTTCTGGTTGCAGAAGACCGCGCGGAGCCCGAGCGCAGAGAGCACGCGGACCTCGTTCTCGGAGTTCGCCAGCACGGTCACGCGCAGCCGGTCGCATTTGGAGAGGATGTCCTTCACCGCGACCGCGAAAGGCTCGGAATTCTTCGGGGTCTCGTGTTCCCACCCGAGCTGGAGGAACACGTGGATGCTCTTCGCGCGACAGTTGTCGAAATACGCGAGAAATGCGGGGGCGTTCCGCAGGAAATCCGTGTCGTAGCTGGCCAGCACCAGGGGATTCCGGCAGAACACCGTGCAGGGCAGGAACATCCTGTTCCGCAACTTGTCATAGCGTTGTTTTATCTTGAAAGAAGGAAGGATCGACATGTCGGCGGATGCTGGATTCCGGGTTGATGTTTATGATTGTGATGTTTGCAATATAGCAGAGATCGGGAGGATTTCAAGCCTGAAATCGAAAAATGACGAAAAAATAGCGCATGGAGTCATGAGCCCGGCGGGGCCGCGGCGCGGTCGAACCGCCATACCGTGCAGTCACGCCCGGAGAAAAGAAGCGTCAGCGCGCCGCCGAACCGCGTTTCATAGTCGCCGGGCGTTTCGTCCCGTCTCAGCACGACCAATGCGCGAGCCGGGAGCGACTTCACGTGTCCGGGCGGCTGGTCGGGCCGGAAGTCCTTCTCCACGTCCTGAAGCGTCGCGTAGAAGATCAGCGGGCACGGATCGCTGTTGAAACTCTGGAAGACGACCGGGAGTTCGGGGTGATCGGCGAGCGAGGGGAGAAGTTCGCAGACGCTGTAGTCGCGCGCCATGTACCACGGACGGAAATAATCGTCGTCGTATTCACTGAGTCCGGCAGCTTCGGCAGTCACTGGCGCGAGGAAACGCAGGACAATGACCGAGACCAGCACGGCCCCTGCCCCGGCCGCAAGCACAGCGCGCGAGGGACGCCGGAACGATGCGAGACCGTCGGCCAGGAGCATCAGATACAACGAAAACAGCGTACAGAAGACGCGCGGGAACGGCGCTTTATGCAGCAGCAGGATCGCCGGGACCGGGAGGAACCAGATCGCGATGCGGAGTTTGCGTCTCCAGTCGCCACGGGTCAGGCGGAATCCCTCGGCGGCCAGAAGCAGCCCGAACGTCGCCGCGACGGCCCCGTAGACCACCGCGAGCGCCCCTGCCCTGCTCGGAAATCCTTCGTTCAGCGTGAACGCGTGCAGGAACGCTTTCAGAATCGGGCCGTAGAAGACCGCGAGCGCGAGGAACGGCCCCGCCGCCAGCAGCCACAGCCTCCAGTCGCGCCACCAGTCGCGCCGGCTCCAGGGGAACGCGTACACGATCACCCCGGCGCACGCCAGCAGATTCGTCGGGACCGTCCCGACCGCCGCGACCGTGCCGATGGCGTACAGACACCAACCCGACGCGGTTTTCCCATGAAAGATGCGCCATGCTCCGTCCAGCGCGAGCATCACCCACAGCCAGCTCACTGCGTAACCGCGCAGGGCCGTGGCGTAGTTCTGAAACACCGCCGACAGAGCAAAGACGATCAGGACCGACGCGGCTGCGGCCTGGGTCCGGTCGTGCAATCGTTTGCGGAGGCTGAAGAAGACGAGCGCGGACGCCCCTGCTCCGAGCAGGGACAGAAGCCGCCAGAACGCGATCGGCGCGGGATACGCCCCCAGGAGCAGTCCGTGCCAGCATTTCAAAAGCACGGTATATACGATCTGATTGTTCGGGATCGCATAGGTCGTGTAGATCTCCGCCGGGGAGAGAGGCAGCATGAACGACGTGATCGTCATGGCCTCGTCGAACCAGAGTTCGCGTCCGAGCACGAACGACGCCGCGGCCGCCCCGCAGAGGACGGGGATCCATACGATCAGGGAACTGCGTGCCGGGGTTCGCATGAGGGTGATACGGATGCCGCCGCGAAGCGGGCTTCGCGGGGCCGGGCCGTCATTTCCTGTGCGTGAACTTCGTGCCGAAGCCGTATTTGGTCTTCGCACGTTCGTATTCAGCGCGGGCGGCGGGTTCGTTCGCCTCCATGGCCGCGATGCGGTCGGAGTCGCACGGATGCGTGG
>JAFYBD010000066.1 GCA_017540385.1 Lentisphaeria bacterium | reverse complement strand
GGCATGGTCCGTGTCGCGAACTGTTACCGCGACGGGACCGGCGTCGGGCGCGACGAGGCGAAAGCGCTGGAATGGTATAAGAAAGCGGCGGACAAGGGAAACGTGGACGCGCTGCGTAACATCGGGTACATCTACGAACGGAAGGACACACGGGAGGCGCTGAAATGGTTCCGGCTGGGCTCGGAGAAAGGCGACGCCGGGTCGGCGAATTCCATCGGGGATATCTACGAAAACAAATTCAACGACCTCCCGGAAGCGGTCAAATGGTATCAGCTGGCCGCCGACCGGGGACACTACGGCGCACAACTCCATCTCGCCGATCTCATCAGGGAGGGCAAGGTGGTCGGGCCGTCCGCGAACGGTGCATCCGCCGGGGCCGCCGGGAACGATGCCGCCGCACAATTCAAGGCTTATCTCGAACTCGCGGAAAAGAACAAGAACGAGGACGCGATGCTGAAGGTGGCGGCGTGTTACGAGACCGGGACCGGCGTGGAGCAGAGCGACGAGGAGGCGGTCAAGTGGTATCTGCGCGGTCTGGGCGTCCCGGATAAGTACGGGGCCACGTTCGACGATCTCCTGCAGAGCCTCGGAAATGACGTTGCTTTCCGAATCCGCAACAATGCCCCCGAAAAAGCGGATGCGATGTATAAGCTCGGGCGGTATTACGAGGAAGGACGGGGTGCGAAAAAGAACCTGGGGCGGGCGGCATTCTGGTATTACCAGGCGGCGTTCAGGTCTTTCGGCGTCAACAAGTGGGCGCCGGCGGTATGGTACAAAATGGGGGAATTCTTCGAGAAAGGGATCGGCGTCGACAAGGACCCGCACCAGGCGATCACCTGTTATGCGAGCGCCGGGGACTATCCGGGCGCGAAAGAGGCCGTCAAGCGTGTCCGGAAGGAAAACGGCATCCGAACGGACTTCGAGGTCTGGCAGGAAGCGGCCGAACGGGGCGAACGTTATGCGATGGCAAACCTCGGATCAACATACATCAACGGCTGGTACGACGTGGAGAAGGACCCGGAGAAGGGATTCGAATGGCTCCTGAAAGCCGCCGAGCTCGGCCACACGGGAGCGCAATACGAGGTGGGGAACTACTATCTGAAGGGCGAGATCGTGCCGAAGGACGAGGCCGAGGGCGTGAAATGGCTGAAGAAAGCCTCCGCCATGAACGGCGACCCGAACCAGCCGTTCAAGGACGCCATCAGTACGCTCGGCACGTATTACATCCTGCATAAGGACTACAAAGAGGCGATCGAGTGGTACAAAAAAATCGACAGAGCCTTCGAGATCGCCCGGTGCTACGACCTGCTCGGCGACGAGGATGCGGCGTTCCCATGGTATAAGAAGGCCGCCGAAAAGGAAAACGGCACCGCTTTCATCCTGTATCTCCTCGGGCTCCAGTATTTCTACGGTAGGGGCACGGAGGTGGATTACGCGAAGGCGGTCAGGCTCTTCAGCGACGCGGGCGACAACGTCGGATCGTTGTACCACATGGGGCTCTGCTACGAGAAGGGTCTCGGGGTCCCGCAGGACCTGAAGAAGGCGTTCCACTATTTCTCGGAGGCCCCCACGGTCGCGACCAATCCCCACATAGAGTACCTGCCGGAGGCCATGGAGAAGCTCGCGGAGTGTTACGAGCTCGGCATCGGCGTGGAGCAGAACCCCGCCAAGGCCGCGGAAGTGAGGAAGGAAGCCGACGCCATGAAACGCCAGCGCGAGGCGGTCCCGCTGCTGGGGAAAGACCCGTTCAACCGCTACGCCGAGTTCTGACGCCCGCGGCTGTCCGTGGTGTGACAACGATGAACCCGCTCTGGATCCGACATCTCCATCTGCTTTGGAAATGGATCGTCGTGCCGTTGTGCGCGATCTTCGCGGCGGACATCCTCCTCGGCGCGCTCGAATGGAAGGGCGGTCTCGCGATCCTCTCCTGCATCTATCTCTTCTGGCAGTGGATCATCATCCCGATCTGCTCGCTGTACATCATCCTCTGCGAATTCGGACTCGAAGAAAAGATGGACGAGATTGTGGAGCGTCTGAAAGCCCCGCTCAGGAAATGGCTGGACCGGCATCATTTGATATAAGGGTATCTCTGACAATTCGCCGAATACCTATTTTTAGAGGTGCCCATAATTGCGAACCGCATTTGACAAACGGGGGAAGTCGGTGTATGGTATCCTAACAAAGATTAACAGCGCCATCCCCTGTCCCGAAAGGCACAACGCGTATGGAATTTAGCTACAAAGCATTCGGCTAAAGAGCCGCAAAACAATGAATGAAACACAAATATCAATATAATCTTCACATTTTCACACGGAGGCGAAATGAACACTTACAACATTTATGGAGATAATATCGTTGAGTGCGAGCGCATGCTGGTTTTGCTCCAAAAGGCACTCAATTCACATCAAAAAACTGTAGTGGGGAATCCCCCCGCAATCACGATTCATCTGTCCTGTGGAGAAGAGACTTTTTCTTTCCACTTCTTTCCTGGATTTGGACGGTGGGATAATGACATTATCGCTTCGATACGGAATTCCGGAGGAGTTCTGCGGGAGGCTCCCGATATTATCATAACCAAAATTGAGAATAACACAGAATTTCCTGTCCTGGCAATAGAATTTTGCAGCGCTCTTCCCGCCGGTAATCAGGCATGGCAGAGAAGCGGCAGAGCATATTCAATCGCGAGAACCAACATTCCTTATCTCTTTATCACTGAAATAGGCGGTTATGAACTGGATTCCAATAGGAACAGAAAAGCCCCAAGGATGCCAAATCCTGCCATCCCCTTCAGTTTCATCTCATATTCAAAAATGACCAGTCATGAGGTCATGATAACATATTTAATGAATCCAGGAGCTGACCAAGCCAATCGCTCTTTGTATCAAGATGTAATTGCCGGGGACGAGCTTTTAGGTTACATACGTGCAAAGATTGTTGGACAAAGCGGGACTTCTCTCTTCAATTCGCTTCTTTCAAAGGCGTTTTTATTTGTCACAAAATTAGCCGCACGTTCTAACAGCAAGTCACTTAACCCAAACCAATGGCAAATAGTGTATCAGGATCTTTTGCTTTTTAGAAACACAAATCGAATCATAGACGAATCTACTTTTCAAAGGAAAAAGAGAATAACGATTCCTACGACAAGATCATTTTCTTTTGTTTTTCAGACAATCCAAAACATAGCAACAGCTGTTGCATCTGGAGATCTTCCTTTTTGTGTTATTCGGGAAGAGAATGTTCCCCAGATGATACAATTAATACGCCAACAATACCCACATTTTTCCAATGGGGCTATAAGCTCCTTATCGGGGAATGGCGATATTGCGGTCTGCTGGATTAACGGTTTCAAGCCCGGAGGGGATGATGCTCGACCGGATCGAGGACTTCTCCCGTTTTTAAGAATGTTGTTGGGAGATAGTATAAAGGTTCTGACTTTTGTGTATGGCCCAGCCCCATCAACTATGATCCATCGTCTTAGTGAAGATCCGCAACGATTAGCGAGGGAAAATGGGTTATGGGAAGCTGTTATCTCTTTGAGCGATTTAATCATTTGCGATTCTAGAAATGCCTCTATCCCTGTTTGCCAAACAGGTTTTATGAGATCTCTACCTCAGGCTGCATCGCAGGTTTCTATGCCGCAAAACACAAGATTGTTTCCTGTAGAAGAAAAAACTGGAGAAAATGATGTTGATTCGGTAATCCACTTGTTATTCTCAGAATTACTTAAGACACAATGCTTTGAATCTATGTGCAATCCTCCTGGCGGAGATTGGAGCGGGGTATCCTTACAGAATAATGGGACGGAATATCGCTGGTTGACACTTCCAAGAGTAAGTGCAACAGATAGCAAACGACCCGATCACATCATTCAACTGCCCAATGGGATTCTAATAAGTATTGAATCAAAAGATTATCTATCCCATTTGGAACGCAATATTGGCCCGCGATTAAACCAATACTGTCAATATCTCTTTTCAACGCCACCGTCATGCAAACGCCTCATCGGAAGCAACTGGACTGATGATGTAGGAAGATTTGTTTCCCCCGTGCTTCGATATGTTTCAGGCAGTGCTTTTATAGAAACATCGAATCGAGACTTGTCGCGCGTTCTGCAAAAGGCAAATACCGATTTCGCATTTGTGATTGACTTTTCCTGTCAAATAACAACTCTGAAAATCGTATATAGAAGTTCATGCCCGAATCAAATTCGTAATCTTTTCCGCAGCATACGAATTCCTTCGGAGTTGAATATTAGAATCCAAGTAAGATCTGTTCCGGTCCGTCATCATGGACAGAGTATTCAGGAGGATCATAGTTAAGATATAAAGACTCCTGCACAGGTTCAACAGAAGAGTTCAACACTTTTTGCACTGCGGAATTTCCGCTTGTAATGAGTGTTTTATATACATATAAAGACTTGGGTATTTCATATGACATATCCTTTCCCCCCCTCGTTCCGTCAAAGCTTAATGCCCACTTGACGTTGCGGGAGTTCAATGCTCCTAGAAACTCTATCAATTGATGAATATCAAGGTCTTTGATGTAACGATTATGACTATTGGCATATGGAGGATCTAAATAAACAAAATCACCCTCTTTGACAAGTTTCAAGATATCCTGGTAATCACATGTTTTGAAGTTGGTTTTCTGTATAACCTGAGCCCAATTCAGAACAATTTGACTAAAACGAGATGGTTGCATTCCACGACGGGAAAGATGGATAGAGTTATTGAAATTTCCATCGGCATTAAATCTAATGATCCCGTTAACACAAGTTCTTGATAAGAAAAGAAGATCAATTCCGTTGGCTTGGGCATTAAAACGATCACGAACGGTGTAAAAATAATCGGGAAAACTGCTTTGAAGAAGTCCCCAGTCTTTGGAATACTGCTGAATTACAAATGATGAATTGTTCTTAACATTATTCCAAAGATCAATTAAGGGGGCATAAATATCACTGGCTACTGCCTTTTGAAAATATTGAATTCCATAATAAAGAACAGCTCCACTACCAAGGAATGGTTCAAAATAGGTTGAATCTTCTGAGGAAACGGGGAACAAAGAAGCTATAGAAGCAGCTTGTGATCGTTTGCTGCCAGTCCATTTTATCAAAGAAGGGGGAGCCGCTTTTTTCATAGAAAGAGATATCCTTGATTATCCAAGAAATCGATCCGTTTTTTTGCTATGTCAATATATGATTGTTCTATTTCAAAACCGACATAATCAAGATGATATTTCTTCGCAACAACACATTCGGTTCCGCTGCCGACAAATGGAACTAATACTGTGCCGGATTTTGGCGCACTTATATCAAGCATCCGTGCAATCAAACGCTCGGGTTTCTGTGTGGGGTGATTTCCGAACTGCAATTCTTCTTTTCGTTTGTTATTGGGAATATCCCAAATCGTTCGCATCTGTTTCCCGGGAGTTTTCAATAAATCCTCTGGATAGTTTTTACTCTTAGAGGCTTCGTAATTAAATAAATACTTTCTATTTTTGCTGCCTCCTGTATGCCCCCACAAAATGGTTTCATGACTTGCCGTCAATCGACGCCCGCTCAAGTTGGGAAAACTGTTTCGCTTGAACCACACGATCTCATTGATTATTTCAAGACCAAGCATCTGCATACAGAGATTGACTATTCCAATATTGTGATACGTGCCATGTATCCAAAAGGAGCCTTCCGGTTTTACAAGACGCTTTATCTCGGAAAGCCATGCTAAGGTAAAGGACAAATAATCAGTCAGTGGCATATTATCCCATGACTCCATGACCTTATTCCAATTACCACCCATACCTTTCAGTTTTACGGAATTGTCCCATTTCCAGTTTCCCCCACTGCTAAGGTTATAAGGAGGGTCAGCTATAGCCAAATCAAAAGAACTTGCAGGGAATCGAGACATGCCGCTTATGCAGTCTTCGTTGTAAATCTTATTTATTAAAAAAGTATCCAAGGTAATCCCTTTCATGCCCACATTACAATATAGCAGTCATCAAAAAGATTTCAAGTACGAAACGAGAAAGATTTCACTTTTTACCGTGAATCGGGGGCTTATACTGCATCATGAACTGTTTTTCTGTTCAGAGATTCCTTCGTTTGAACCCGTTCACAAATGCTTTTCTGAACTCGCCCATCAACTAAAAGAATGCTTTCCTCGTTTATTATGCCGTTTCTTTCTCGCTTAATCTACAAAACCATGTTTGACAAACGGGGGAAGACGGTGTATTTTATCCTAACAAAGATTAACAGCGCCATCCCCTGCCCCGAAAGGCACAACGCGTCATGAATCGCGGCGCTGGGGGACGAACTGCTGCTGGCCGTCATCCTCTTCATGTCCGTCACGCATCTGAAACTCCACCTCTGAAAGAATCCCCACCCCATGACCGACCAATCGAACGTCACCCCCGGCAACGGCATCAAAACGAAGATGCCCCGCTGGAAGAAGATCATAATCACCCTCCTGGCCATGCACCTCGCGTTCACGGTGGTCGACTCCTGCGTCCTCCACGGGCCCTGTGCCGACTGGTTCATGTCCCGGATCGGACCGGGACGGCTCGTGATCGGCGGTCTCGGATACCGGATCGAGCCCGAACAGAACGAACTCGTGTTGAACTGGGGCGAACAGGTCCGGCAGCGCGATTTCCATTTTGACGAGCCGGGTGTCGGGTACTCGGAACACATCGCGCTGGATCCCCTGCCCCCGGATCTGACACGGTGTTACGTGGAGGTCACGGTCGACCCGGAGGCTCCCCCTGTCGTCGAAAAGCGGTTCGACACGATCATGCGGGGTGCCACGCCGTATTTCGAACCGGAGAACATCCTCGGGACGGAACCCGCGACTCTATCTGCGGAACAGGCCGTCGATCTGCCGCCGGACATGGTGTTCCGCCTGCGCGTCCGGCCGGAGGACGTCCCGGTCCTGTCCCGCGAATTCATCCTGAAGGCAAACCCCGGGACCCCGATCGAGAAGATGCTGTTCCCCTGCCCCGGCGAACCCCTCGAGGGCCGCTGCACGATGGTCATGTCGAAGACCGAAACGGGGCCGTATTATCTCGCCACGCTGAAACAAAAGATCGTGGATCACACGTACAACCCTGTGTCGATCCTGAGGATGATCCCGGTGGTCGTGCTGATGCCGATCGCCGTGATCCCGGACTATCTGACGGAGCTCTTCCTCATTATCTTTTACGCCTTATTCTTTTCTCAAGATTTCTGATGCCCGCCACAGCCTGAACATGATGACTGCACCCAACCCCCGAAATGTTTTCCCATTATGATCGTCAATCCGAACAAACTCCCCCTCCCCGAGACCGACATCGAGAGCACCCCCGCCCCGGAAAAGAAAAAGCCGCGCTGGAAGAAGATCCTGCTCATCATCCTGGCCATTCACCTCGCGTTCACGGTGCTCGACGCCTTCGTCTTCCGCGGCCCCTTCGCCCGCGACTTGCTCAGAGCCACCGCAGACACGGGCCACATAGAGATCGACCGCCTCGAATACCACATCGTGCCGGAGCGGAACGAGATCGTGATGACCTGGGAGGAACCGGTCATCCGCAACCGTACCCACTGGGGCGAAGCCGAGAAACACTCCCGCACGATCCCGCTGGACCCCCTGCCGCCGGAATTCGCGCGGTGCTATGTGGACGTCACGGTCGACCCGGACGCCCACGGGATCCGGTTCAGCTTTCCCGGCGCCGAATACCTCGCCCCGATCCCGTCTCTGGAGGAACAAAACGTGATCGGGACGGACCCGGAGATCGCCCCGGAGGCGAGGCGATGGAATCTGCCGCCGGACATGGTGTTCCATCTGCGTGTCCGGCCGAAAGACGTCTCCGCCCTGTCCGAACAATTCGCCCTCAGCCCCGGCAAACATGCCCGCACGTTGATGGTGCCGTACCCCAATGCCGGAAACGGCCGCCGGGAGATGCTGATGACGACGACCCGTGACTCCTACAGACCGTATAGTATCGAATTAAGGCAGGAAGCCCAGTCCCGCCCGCACAAGATGCCGTCGAAAGTCGTCCCGATGCTCTCGCGGATCGTGATGTTGCCGATCGCGGTCATCCCGGACTATTTCGCCGACATCGCCCTTTTACTCTGGGCGCTCAGCTGGCCAGGTTGAAAGAGATCGCCGATTGGGCAGGAGTCAACATCGCGGTAGATTGGTGAAAAACGCTCCCGGCATGTCGCACCTCGTCCCGCCCGGCGGGAATTGTCTGATTTTTTATGAAAAATGGTGCGGGAAGAGGCTTGTTTTTCGCGGAAACCACGTTATATTAACGTAAGAATACAGAAAACCAACCGTTTTTCACCCTCAGACAACCTCAAATCAAAATAGGAGAGTACCATGAACCGTATTCTTTCCTCGTTCGTCGCGGCGGCCACACTCGCCGTCCTCGCCGCATGCGCATCCACGGATGCCTGCAACTCCAAACTGAACCAGCCGGTGCCCGGCGCGGATCAGGATCCCGGCTATGCGAAGGTCACCACACCCGCACTGAGCCAGAACTACGTCCAGCGCATCGCCGAGAAGAAACAGCAGGCCGAGAAGGAAGGCAAGGACATCAAGCTCGTGCTCGTCGGCGACTCCATCACGCACTTCTGGGAAAGCGGCGGCATGTTCGGCGGCTTCGGCGGCGGCTTCGGCGGCGGCTTTGGCGGATTCGGCGGCTTCGGCGGCGGCTTCGGCGGCGGCCAGGGTCAGCAGAACAACCAGTCCAGACAGAACAGCTGGAGCGACCTCGCGGTATTCCATCCCCTGAACCTCGGGTTCGCCGGCGACCGCACCGAGAACATCCTCCACGTGGTCAAGAACGAGGGCATCTTCGAGCTCATCGATCCGAAGCTCGTCACGCTCATGATCGGCACGAACAACTTCGGCATGCACGAGTCCGAACCCGTCGCCACGGCGGAAGCCATCCGCCAAATCGTCCTCGCGATCAAGGAAAAAGCCCCGAACGCCAAGATCCTGCTCTACGGCATCTTCCCGCGCGGCGACGGCCTCGGAGACAAGTGCGCCGCCACCAACGAGATCATCAAGGATTTCGCGGACAACAAGGTCGTGTTCTATGAAGACCTCACCCCGAAGCTCACGGACGAGAACGGCAAGCTGATCCAGGGCGTGATGAACTTCGACCAGCTCCATCCGGCGGAACCGGGCTACCGTATCTGGGCCGACTCCATCCTCGAGTTCACCAAGAACCACGACATCAAGTAAGATACCCGACAAAATCAACCCGGATCATTGCTTATGAAACATTTCCTCTCTCTCCTCGCCGCGGCAGCCGTGATGGCGTTCGCCGCCTGCGAATCCACGACCGAGACCGTCTCCACGCTGAACCAGCCGGTCCCCGGCGCCGAACAGGATTTCGGCTACCAGCGCGTGACCACGCCCGAACTCAGCCGGAACTACGTCCAGCGTATTCAGGAGAAGACCGACCAGGCCGCCCGTGAAGGCAAGGCCATCAAGTTCGTGATGGTCGGCGACTCCATCACGCATTTCTGGGAGCAGGCCGGCAGCCAGGTCCTCCAGGCAAACTTCGCGCAGTACCACCCGCTGAACCTCGGGTTCGCCGGAGACCGCACCCAGAACTGCCTGTACGTGATCGAGAAGACCGACATCTTCCCGAAGATCGACCCGCAGCTCGTGATGCTCCTGATCGGCGTGAACAACTTCGGCTGGAATCAGGGCGGCCCGGTCGCCACCGCCGAGGGCATCCGCTTGTGCGTGAACGCCATCCGCGAGAAGGCCCCGAACGCCAAGGTCCTCCTCCTCGGCATCTTCCCCTCCGGCAACACCCCGAACGACCAGAACCGCGCGAAGATCGCGCAGACCAACGAGATCATCAAGGACTTCGCGGACAACAAGACCGTGTTCTACGAAGACCTCGGACCGAAGTTCCTGACCCCGACCGGCGTCCTCGAACGCGACATCATGGGGGATTTCCTCCATCCGACCGCGAAGGGATACCAGATCTGGGCGGACGCGATCCGTCCGTACGTCGAGAAATACTGCAAGTAATCCAGGCAGAACGACTCGCGATCCAGCCGGCGCATCCATCCCGGGTGCGCCGGTTTTTTCGCGCCCTGCCCCGGGAGCGATTTTTGGATAAAAAACCGGAAAACGGCTTGCCAAAGCTCCAAAACGTGGTAAAGTAATAGGATGTCATTTACGCGCGCATCGCACGTGCGCGCTTGCAACCAGTCATACATCTGAAAGGATCCCCTGCCATGTCTTTTGAAACCGGGAGCATCTCCCTTATGATTTGTCCGCTCCGCAATCCCCTGCCCGAAGATTACCTGGAGCGCTTCGCGAAGTATTCCGCCGGAAAGCTCGACGATGTGAAGGACGAGCCCGTGATGGGCTGGGTCAGCGGCCGTCATCTGCTGGAAAACCGCATCGACGAAACGACCTCCATGTGCGGCGGATTCCCGTACCTGAACCTGCGGAAGACGGAACGCAAGGTGCCGTCCCAGCTGCTGAACGCCGTCTGCCGTCGCGACGAGCTCGCATACATGCAGGCGAACGACTGTCTCTTCGTGCCGCGGAAGGAAAAGCGCCTCATCAAGGAGGAGGCCGTGCAGTCCCTGATGCCGAAGATGGTGCCGACGATCTCCGCCGTGCCCTTCGTGGTCGACACGGCCGCGAACGTGCTGTATTTCGGCTCGACCTCGCTCGGAAAATTCGACGTCTTCGTGATGGAATTTACGCGGGCGCTCGGGTCGGACGTCGAACCGGTCCCGCTCTCCGTGGACGACCTCATGATGAACCTGCTCAAGAAGAACGAGACCGACCTGCCGCCGCTGACGCTGATGTCGCTGGCGAACGGCATGGACGAGCCCCAGCCCGGCCGCGACTTCCTGACGTGGCTGTGGTACGAGGCCGAGGTCAACGGCGGGCGGTGTTCCGTCGGCAGTCTTGGCGACTTCGTGCTGTCGCTCGAGGGTCCGCTCACGCTCGCGTATTCGCCGGGCAAGACGAAGGACCCCGACCTGGCCGGTTCCGGCGAGAGCGTAATCAAGCGCGGCAATCCGCTCGCTTCCGGCGAGGCGAAGGCCGCCCTCTCCAGCGGCAAGAAACTCCGCAAGGCGCGTCTGACCATCGCCCGCGAGGGCGGCGACGCCGAGGTCGACAAATGGGTCTTCACGTTCGACGCCGACGCCTTCACATTCGGGTCCGTCAAACTCCCCGTCGGGGAGGAGATGGAACGCGAATCGGCGTTCGAGGAGCGCATCGCGAACCTGCACGTCCTGCACACGGTCTTCGAGGCGTATTTCAAGAAGTTCGCCGCGGCCGTCATGAACGGCAAAAACATCGCCACGGAGAAGGCGATGCGCCAGTGGGTCGCCGACCGCGAGTCCATGTAAGGACTCCCGCGACCGCCACAGCGGAGTCTCCGAGATGAATCCAGACAGCGGCAAACCGAGCGCCACCGCCGCAGTATTCGACCGGGTGACGCCCGAAGATTTCCTCCCCGTCCTCGAGGACGCGCTCGCATGCCGTCTGACGGGGCTGGCATCCGCTCTGCCGAGCTACATCAACCGCGTGTACGAGGTCGAGGCCGCGACCGGCGAACGCCTCGTCGCGAAGTTCTACCGCCCCGGACGCTGGACGCGCGAAGCGATCCTGGAGGAACACGATTTCCTGTGGGAATGTGTCGACGACGAGATCCCCGCTGCGGCTCCGTACGAACTCGAATCCGGCTCCACGCTGGGCGATTTCGACGGCGTGCCGTTCGCGGTGTTCCCCCGGATGCGCGGACGCGAGATCGAGCTTGAACAGGACGAGACGCTGTCGCGCGTGGGGTCTCTGCTGGGACGCATCCACGCCTGCGGAGCCCGGGGCGACGCCCCGCACCGCCTGCGGATGACCCCGGAATCGTTCGCCGAAGCCGCGATGCGCCGGATCTTCGAACGCAACGTCGTGTCGCCTTCGTGCGAACAGGAGCTGATCGATCTCAGCGACGAAATTCTCGACCTGGCCGAAGCGGTCTATCCGCCCGACGACGATCTGATCCGCATTCACGGCGACTTCCACCGCGCGAACGTGCTCGACAGGCCGGGGACCGGGCTCATGGCGATCGACTTCGACGACATGGTCACGGGGCCGCCCGTGCAGGACCTGTGGCTGCTGCTCCCCGGAGGCCCGGAGGAATCCCGTCACGCGCTCGGCGTCCTGCTCGCGGCCTACGAGGTCTTCCACCCGTTCGAACGCGCCAGTCTGCGTCTGATCGAACCGCTCCGCGCGATGCGCATGATGCACTTTCTCTCCTGGTGCGCCGTGCAGTCGGACGACCTCGGGTTCCGCGCGCAGTATCCCGACTGGGGCAGCCGCGAATTCTGGATCCGCGAAACGGCCGATTTCCGCATCCAGCTCGACAATATCCGGCGTTCGCTGGAAACGAAGGAAGGCTCGTGGACGCGATGAAAACGCCTTCCTCCCATAAGATATTCCTCGCGTTCGGTCTCGGGCTCCTCGCCGGAGCTGCCGCGATGTTCTGCGCCGGACTCCTGTATCTCCGGCACAACCTCGTCCTGCGCGAGGAGTTTCCCGGCGTGACGACGGACGATCTCGACGACGCGCTGGAGAACGAATTCCCCGCGGGGACCGGATGGCACGCCGTTCGGGAAGACGTTTCCATGCCCCTGCCCCGCGACGGGCGGGCGCTCTTCCACTGGCGGCTGTACCATCGCGACCACGCCCGGACCCTCATGGACGATCCCCGGCGCGGCGTCATACTCACACCGTTTATGCCGGCGAATGTCTCCGTCACGACCGACCCGGACGACGGGCATGCCGTGGTCGCGCGCCTGAATCCCGCCCTGCTCGGCATCGTCTTCGGCGGCGACGCCGGAACGGCATTGAAGTCTGAGATCGCAGCGGAGCAGTCCGCGCTGTTCGAGGCGATGGCCGACGCGATAAGAACCAGGAAATCAACACGAAAGGAACCGGAACCATGACTTCCGAATCTGCACCTATTCCAAATATCCAGCCCGGCGACCTCGACGACGTCATCCGGAGCGGCAATCCGTATTTCGACGGCAAACCCGCGGCCATCATGCGGGAATACCCCACGCAGCTCCATGCGATCGGCCCCGACGGCCGGCTCCGCCTGGGCGCGGCGTTCGACCTGATGCAGGACATCGCCGGGGTCCACGCGGAACTCCTCGGCGTGGGCATCCACGATCTCCGGCGGCTCGGCATCACCTGGGTGCTCTCGCGCCTCATGATCAAGTTCGACGCCCTGCCCCCGCGCGCCGACTCCGTGCGCGTGAAGACCTGGCCGAGCGGCGTGCACCGTCTCTTCGCGATGCGTCAGTTCGAGCTGAGCGACCCCGCCACCGGACAGCGCATCGCCACGGCCAGCAGTTACTGGCTGATGCTGAAGCTCCCGAGCCTGCGCCCCGTCAGCCCCGACGACGTGACCGGGAAATTCCCCTCGAACCCGGACAAGCCGATCTTCTTCGAGGACTGGGGCAAGCTCGACCAGACGCCCGGTTCCGACCCGGTCACGACCGCCATCGGACAGTCGAAGATCGACTACAACGACCATGTGAACAACTCGCATTATCCGATGTTCGCGCAGGACTGGCTGGCCGCGAAAACAGGCGCGCCCGTGCGCGTGAACTCCATCCGCGTGAACTTCAATTTCGCGCTCAAACTCTTCGACGACATCGTCTGCACAGGCGGCGTCGACGGCGATTCGTTCCGTGCGGTCGGACATACCCCGGACGGCCGCAACGTCTTCGCGTCCGACGGCACGTTCGCCCCGATGGAGATCGCGGAGAAGTGACCCCTGACCCGAACATCCAAACCATTCTCACACAACAGGTATCTGTCCTATGAGCAACGATCTGAACCGTCTGTCCGGCCTGCTTCAGGACGCCGTCGAACACGGCGAGTACGCGGGCGCATCCGTCATGGTCCTCCGCAAGGGGGAGGAGATCTACTATGCCGATTACGGTTATGCCGACGTGGAGTCCGGCGTGAAGATCGCCCGCGACACCATCTTCCGCATCTATTCCCAGTCGAAACCCGTGACCGGCGTCGCGTCCGTCATGAACATCGACCGCGGCGTCCTGTCGCCCCGAGCCCAGGTGGCGCGATTTCTGCCGGGGTTCCGCAACCAGCGGTACGACACCGAACACAGCCAGGGGCTCGCGATCGTCTCCGACCGCCCGATGTACGTGGCCGACCTGCTGAACATGACCTCGGGGCTGCTTTACCCGGACTGCTCGCCGGACGTGGCGCTCGTGGTGCGCGAGATGGAGGACCTCCGCAAACAGGGCGTCCAGCTCTCCACGGTCGAATTCGCGAACCGTCTCGGCGGCTGCCGTCTGGCGTTCAAGCCCGGCGACCGCTGGGCGTACGGCTACTCCGCCGACGTCATGGGCGCGGTCATCGAATGTGCCGCGGGAAAACGATTCGGGGAATTCCTGAAGGATGAGATATTCGAACCGCTCGGGATGAAGGATACCGGATTCGTCGTGCCGCAGGAGAAACGCCCCCGGCTCGCGACCGCGTACGACCACCGCGACGGCTCGCGGAAACGCTTCGACTACGCCGACTGGCATCTCGGGCTGAACGCCTACCGCGAGGACACGGCGTTCGAATCGGGCGGCGCGGGGCTCGTCTCCACCATCGGCGATTATGCGGAGTTCGTGAAGATGCTTATGAACCGCGGCACGTACAAGGGTCACAAGTTCCTGTCGCAGGCCGGGTTCGACTACCTGATCTCGCCCCAGCTCACCCCGTGGCAGGCGCGGACGTTCAACTGGCAGGACCTGCCCGCGCAGAACTACGGCAACTTCCTCTTCATGAAAACGTTCGGAGGGTGCTCCTCCACCACGGACGCGGTCGGTTCGTTCGGCTGGGGCGGCTGGCTGGAGACGAATTTCTCGCTCGATCTCAAGAACGAAATCGCGGTGCTCTTCATGGCGCAGAACCAGTCCGCCCCGGACAATTCGCACCTGTTCCACCGCCTCAGAAACGCGACGTACTACGCCCTGACCTGAGCCGGGCGAAAAAGACCGCCGCCGCTCAGGTCAGTGGACATACAGGCGGAGACGGGTCCCGCGGAAGATCACGTCGCGGCCTGGCGCCGCGGCCTTGAAGATGAGGTCGGGGCCGAAATAAAACCCCGGCTGCGTCGGCTGGTTGTACGCGACGTTCTCGGTCGCCAGACTCAGCCGGTAGACGGGTTCCTCCAGGAACGTATGGAACCGGTAGGCGGTCGGGATCGTGGATACGTACAGCCGCAGATGGCTGTTGTCGTTGGTCCGCATCAGGACCTCCTCGCGCCAGTCGCCGAAGAGGTCGCCCTGGAGGCACGGCGTGGACTTCGTGCCGTTGTTCGCAGAGCACCCGTCGAACCGCGCGAGCGTCTCCAGACGCCCGATTCCCTGCCCCGATCCCGGACGGTATTTCGTAACGGTGTTTCCGTCCAGAAGTTCGCGGCAAAGGTCGTCGTCCCACCATACCGCCATGTTCGCCGAGACGCCCTGCGGCATCGGGAACGATTCGCCCTTCACGGTCTGGCCGACGCCGAAGGCCCACATCTCGACCCCGGGATTCAGCGCGTCGATGTCTGCCGCCATGCACCGCCCGACGTCGGAATTGCGTTTGACCTGATGCAATATCTTTCCGGTGGCCGCGTCGCGGAACGTCACGCCATCGCGTTTATTCTCGTGGCAGCACCACACCTGAAGCCCGGGCATATCCCACGCGAACTGCGTCAGGTGCATGGCGTCGCCGTGCCCGAGTCCGGTCGAGTACAACCCCTTGCCGTCGTGGTCGATGGTGCAGGAACCGTACACGATCTCGTCCCGGCCGTCGCCGTCGACGTCGCCCACGCGCAGGTTGTGGTTGCCCTGCCCCGCGTAAGCGCCGTTGCCGGGTGCGTCGGAATCGAACGCCCAGAGTTTCCCGAGGTGCTGTCCGTCCCAGTCGTAGGCCGCCAGATATGTCCGGGTATAATACCCCCGGCACATGATGACG
>JAFYBD010000007.1 GCA_017540385.1 Lentisphaeria bacterium | reverse complement strand
TGCCTTTTTTCCATCCGCCGGTGATGAACGGGCTTTTCACCATGGCCTGGGCGTCGAGCGCACCCCATTTCCAGTTCTTTCCGTTGCCGACGATGCTGTCGGTCTGGGCATTCTTGTAATTCGCATTGAGCAGCGCGAGACGATCCTTGTACTTCTGCTGGTTGAACGCGCGGTCGTCCTTGGTCTGGTTGCCCATGTGGAAGTCGGCTTTCTGAACGGCGCAGCGCAGCGGCAGGAGCGTGGCGTCCCAGTCCGTTTCGCAGAGGTTCCACATGTCGTGGAAGAGCCGTTCGTTGTCGGAGCACGGGCATCCGTTCCAAATGGCGACCTGCGTCTGCGATTTTCCGTTCGGTTCGAATGCGCGGGTGATCGCGTTGGGGTTTTCGCCGTGATCGCCGCCCCAGGCGTCGACGGAGACCCAGCGGCCCTTGTCCTTGGCGTTGCCTTTTTCCTGCATGAGCACGTACGGACCGCTTGCATAGGTCAGGTTTTCCGGATCGCAGGTCGAATCGTAGGTGATCTGGTACTGGCGTTCCTGGTCGAATTCTCCGTTGCGGCGGGTATGGCGGACGCCCGCGCGGGCGGCGGACATGGCGACCATGAAGTTGCCTTCCGGGATGTTGAACGCGGAGAGGACGGTGTGTTCGGCGTCCTTCTGCGTTTCCGTGCCGAGCTTTCCGCCCTTCGAGTTCCACAAATTGAAGAGGCGCACGAGCGGGTTGGTGTGCTTCATGGCGGCGCCGACCACGATCGTGCCGTCTCCGGCGAAATAGCGTTCGTTCAGCACCCACGGCTTGCAGCGTGCGCCGACGTAGCGGTTGTCGAAGATTTCCTTGTCGTCGCCGTAGCTGCGGGCGTGGCCGCGGATCAGGCCGGGATACGTATAGTGGCCGAGGACCGTGACGCAGTCCGCGATGCCGTCGAAGAACATCGCGCAGCTTTCGTATTCGTCGCGGGAGAACGTGCGTTCCTTTTCATCGCCCCACAGCGCCTCCATCGGGCGGATGAAGCCGTCGAACAGGTCCGTGATGTTGTTGTCCATGTACCCGTGCTTGCCGGAAATGGACCTCGGGATCAGCGGGGGCAGGACGTCGAATCCCTCCGGGGTGTTTCCGCAGAACCACTTCGGCCATCCGAGGTGCCCATATCCCTGCACGCTCACCTTGATTTTGAACGGTCCGATTCCGATTTTCATTTTCGCCTTGGGGAGGTCGCAGTAAATATCCGGATACTTGAACACCAGGCACACCAGATAGGCGAACCCTCTGGTCAGGCAGAACCACTTGCCGGAGCCCCAGCGGTATTCGGAATACAGCGAGGAGGTCGGGTCGGTGATCTTCTCGCACATCGGGTACTTGGCGTAGCTCAGATCGGGGTCGTTTTCGCAGGACGGGTGAACGTCCAGGAAATTGCCCGCTATGTTGGCCAGCATGTTGCTCAGCACGTTGCCAACGGTTTTCGTGATCTCTCCCATGCCCGAGCTCATGGCGCCTTTGTTCCCCTTCTGGCTCGTAAAGCTCTTGTTATTACCCGAGGTCTTGCTCTTGCCGGACCCCAGAATGTCGCCCTCCGGGAAATCCATTCCTTCATCCTGCGATTTCTGGCGCAGCTCATCGATCTTTGCCTGAAGTTCGGCCTCGTTCGAAATGCCGTCGTCATCGCCGCCGCCGTCGCCGCCGCCGCCCATGCCGGACCCGTCCAGATACCCCATGACCGCGTTGGCCAGATTGCTGGTGAGATTCATGAGATCCAGGAGATGGTTGCCGCGCCAGACGGCGTCGGAATTGTTGCTGTCTTTATTGCTGCCCGTCAGGAAACCGGCGCCGTTTTCGTTCAGGTTGGCGTCCTTGTAGACGCGCTGGATTCCGGGCATTCCCTCATCGCGCACCATGGTGGCGGAGTGGAATTCCGGGGACGGGGCAAAGGAGACTTTTTTCAGCGGGGAGGAATCGCAGGAATGGTCCTTGCCGTCGCTGTAGAGGCCCTTCCCGCGGATGAACCACTGGTCGAGACCGAACGCGGACGAGGAATCGTTCAGGAGTGCCGGGAAATGCTCGAGCAGGGTCTTCGACGCGGAATCCGCCGACGGCATGTTCAGGAACAGCATTTCCTCCGCCTCGGTATTGTGCAGCGGGGAGAAGAACGATTTCGGCGCGTCGCTCTTCGCCGCATTATCGTCGTACGGGTTTCTGCCTTCCGGGATGTGGATGCTGATGTAGAAATCGTCCAAACCGCCGCCGCGCGGATCCGCGAGCATGGATTTCAGCGTGCTTTCCGCGGTCATCTTCATGGCGACGGTCATCTGGCTGTTGATGCGCTCCAGCGCCTTGTTCATGTTATCGATGTTCGACTTGTCGTAGTCGATCCATTTCCCGAGCAGTTCGCCCCATCCCGACGGTCCCGACCCCTTGTCGAGGAATTTCAGGACGTTCAGGAACTTGTTCAGGTTGTCCACCGTAAGGAAGCGGTCGGTGATGCCCTCGATGCCGGAGGTCAGAAGCTGGTTCGCGAATCCCTCGTTCTTCGGATGGTTGAGGCGGATATTATGGCCCTTGCGTTCATCGACTTCCAGACCGCACCACCAGCCGTGCCCCTCCTTGCCGTGTTTCACCGGCTTGACTTCGCCGCCGAGCTGTCCGGAGCAATCCAGCCCCAGCACTTTTGACAGGACGCCGGAGACGAGGGCTTCCAGAAGCGCCCACCAGCCGAGTTCCTTGTCCGCGCACAGAACGATATTCGCATTGTATTTCCTGGCGTTTTCGAGGTCTTCGCCGAACCGCTCGCAGGTGAGCTTCAGCCAGCGGTAGGTGATGTAGTCCATCTGGCGGTT
>JAFYBD010000065.1 GCA_017540385.1 Lentisphaeria bacterium | reverse complement strand
CCGCGCCGAGCATGCCGACCATGGAAAGCGAGGAATCGGCGAGGAAGATGATCAGGAAGAGGCCGACGAACCCGAGCGGCACGGTGAACATGATGAGGAAGGGGCGGAACCAGGATTCGAGCAGGGCGGCGATCAGCAGGTAGGTCATGACGATGGCGATGACAAAGACCGAGACGAACTCATCGGCGCCCTCGCGCATCATTTCGGCCTGGCCGAAGAACTTGAGTTCGTATCCCTGATCGAGTTCGGCGGTCAGCTTGGTCTCCAGCAGCTTCATGATGTCGTCGAGCGTGTAGCCCGGCGCGGCGTTCGCGTAAATCCAGCCGCCGCGCATCTTGTCCTCGCGCATGAGGGCGATGGAGACGGGGTCGGCTTCGAGCGACGCGACGACGTCCAGGTCGATCGGCTTGCCCCGCACGGATCCGGCGACGATGTTCGAGGCCTGGTCGAATCCGGGGACGTCCTCGGTCTTCACACGGATCTCGTAGCTGCGGCTGCCGACTTTGAACGTACCGGACTCGACGCCCTCGTAGTACCCCACGAGCGAGGTGCCGAGCGTGGCCGCGTCGACTCCGAGGTCCTTGATGACCGTGCGGTTCGGCTTCAGCACGATCTTGGGCTTGCGCGTGCGGACGCTGGTGTCGATGTCCTCGGCCATGCCGGATTCGCGGAGGATGGCCGCGCCGCGCTTGGCGTATTCCTCGAGCTTGTCGAAGTCGTCGCCGGAGATGAACGCGGTCATCTCCACGCCGGAAACGCCCGTGGCACGCGGGATCGTGATGGAATAAAGGAGGTTTTCGTATTTCGTATCCAGCAGCTCGTGGATCTGGGCGACGAGGTCCTCGATCGGGGCGCGCTGGGATTTCTGCAGGCCCATGATGGTGATCTCCGCCAGATTGACGCCCTCCGGGACCTGGCCGAGCATCACGTTGCGGTACCCGATGGTCGTGCCGGTCTTCACCACCCACGGCAGGGCGTTCACGTCGCGGATGATCTCGAACGTGCGGGCGCGGGTCTCCGCGAGGTCGTAGTTTGCGGGATACTCGAGCGTGATGGAGATCTCGCCCTTGTCGTTCTCCGGGACGAACGACATGCTCACGCCGGGGAGGACCGCGCGGAGGATCAGGGCGCAGCCGACGAGGATCAGGATGATGACCACGCCGCTGTGACGGCGAATCACGTCCAGCGTATGCCCGTAGGCGGCGGTAATGAGGTCGTAGACCTTATCCCACAACCAGAAAAGCGCCTTCTGCCACGCCATCGGCCCTTTGGAATCCCGGAGCAGGACCGAAGAGAGCAGCGGGGTCAGCGTGAAGCTCACGAAGAGCGACACGACCGTCGCGATCACCATCACGCCCGCGAACGGCGCGATCAGCAGACCGACGACCGATTTCATCAGCGCCACGGGCACGAACACCACGACGTTGGTGAGGGCGGAGGCCGCCACGGCCACCAGGACCTCGTCGGTGCCCCTGGACGCGGCGTCGGCCGGGGAGAGCCCCTCGTGCTGCTTTTTGATGATGTTCTCGATGACCACGACCGAGTTCGCCACGAGGATGCCCGCGGAACACCCGATGGCCACGAGCGTCATCATGTCGAACGTGTAGTGCATCAGGTCCATGGCGGCGAACGTGATGACGACGGAAACCGGCATGGTGACGGAGATGATGAGCGTGGGGCGGACTTCGTGGAGGAAGAGGAAGAGGAGGATGGCGGTCAGCGCGATGCCGAGGATCACGCTCTGCCAGGAATCGGCCACGGAGGCGCGGATGAAGCTGCCGGTGTCCTTGAACCATTCGAGGTGCATGCCGCCGGGGAGCCCGCCTTTCGTGGTGAGCGAGTCGTATTTGGCGCGGATGGCGTCGATGACCTTCACGGCGTTGGCGTCGCTGCGTTTCACGATCTCGATGCAGACGCCGAGTTCGCCGCCGAAGTAGCCCTCCTGGCGGATTTCCTTCGAAATGAGCTGGACGTCGGCGATGTCGCCGAGATAAAGGCGTTTGCCGGTCAGGTTGCCGACCTCGAGCGCCTTGATGTCCTCGGGGTCCTGAAACTCGGCGTTGTAGGTGAGGCTGATCTCACGGCCTCCCTCGCGGACGCGGCCGACGGGGAGCTTGACGTTGTTCCTGGCGACCTTCTGCAGGACCTCCGCGACGGTGAGGTTGGCGGCGGCCATCTTCTCGCGGTTCAGGATGATGTGCAGCTGGACCTCGTTTCCGCCGTGGATTCGGACCTCCCCGACGCCGGGGATGGAGGAGAAGACGTCGGAGAGCTTGTCGTCGACGTAGTCGTACATCTCGTCGAGCGTGCGGGTACCGGTGAGGTAGAGCGTGACGACCGGGATGGCGTTGATGTTGATCTTGCTGAGCTGCGGCGTCTTCACGGCGGACGGGAAATCGTCCATGATGGTGTTGATCTTCTCGCGGACCTGGTGGATCATGACGTCGACGTCGGTGCCGAGCTCGAATTCGAGCGTGAGCGCGGCGGCGTTTTCCATGCACACGGTCGTGATGTGCTTCAGGCCCTCGGTCGAGGCGATCGCGTCCTCGATGCGTCGGGCCACGTCGATCTCGATTTCCTCGGGCGACGCGCCGGGATAGATGGCCGTGACCTGCACGTACGGCACATCGAACTTCGGCAGCAGGTCGATGCCGATCTTCTGATACGCAAACACGCCGAGGATCGCCAGCATCAGGATGATGCAGGTCATGGCGACCTTGCGCCGGATGGAAAATTGGCTCAGTGTCATGGGGAAGCCCTCCCGGTCACTGCGCGGACGTGACGGTCACGTCGGAGCCGTCATTCACGAAATACTGGCCGGACACGATGATGTCCTTTCCCTCGACGGCGGCGGGATTCAGGATCTCCATGAACCCGTCGGACGTGATGCCCGTTTCCACCTCGATCTCCTGCGCCTTGCCGTCCTGCACGGCGAACACCGCGGACTTGCCGCCTTTCTTCAGGAGCACTGCGTCGCGCGGCACGCCGGTGCCGTCGCGTTCGGCCAGCTGGATGTCGACGTCGACCAGCATGCCGTCCATGAGCGGCGTCCCCTCGGGCAGGTACGCCCGCATCGTGAACGTGCGGCTGAGCGGGTCGATGACGGGGCTGCACCAGTCGGCCTTCGCCTCGACCGTCCTGCCGCGGAAGCTCACGGTGACCGGAGTCTCGCCGGGCT
>JAFYBD010000064.1 GCA_017540385.1 Lentisphaeria bacterium | reverse complement strand
GTGGACTGGGCGGCTTCCCAGACCCGGTCTGACCCGGAGGGATGGGACGGCTTCGTCATGACGACCTGCCCGCCGAACGCCTTCACGGCCTGTTCCACGCGGACGTCGTCGGCCGCGACCATGACGAGGTCGGCTTTCGACTGCATGGCGTTCTCCCAGACGTGCTGGATGACCGGCTTGCCGCCGAGGTCGGCGAGGACTTTGCCGGGGAATCTCATGGAGCCCATTCGGGCGGGGATGATGACGGCTGTTTTCATGGGTTCACCCTCAGAAATCGTGGGAGACGAGGCCGTCGCGGAGCTTCGGCTCGAACCAGGTGGATTTCGGGGGCATGATGGAGCCTGCGTCGGCGATGTCCATGAGCTGGTCCAGCGTGGTCGGATACATGGAGAAGCAGACGGCGGCGCGGCCTTCGTTGCAGAGACGTTCGAGTTCGCCGGTGCCGCGGATGCCGCCGATGAAGTCGATGCGGGCATTCGTGCGGGGATCGTCGATACCGAGGATCGGGGCGAGCACGCGGTCCTGCAGGATGCTCACGTCGAGACGCGCGGTCACGGAGAACCCGTCGAGCGGGAACTTCGGCGTGAGGGCGTACCATTTGCCGTCCAGGAGCATGCGGAACGTGCCGGAGCGGTCGGGGGATTTCGTGTCGGTCTCGGCCACGTCGAAATCCTTTGCGAGCTTCGCGAGGAATTCGGCGGACGTGAGGCCGTTCAGGTCCTTCACCGCGCGGTTGTAGGGCAGGATGCGGAGCTGGTCGGAGGGGAATGCCACGGCGAGGAAGAAATTGTACTCCTCGTTTCCGGTATGGTTCGGATTCGCGGCGCGGCAGGTGGCCGCTGCACGGGCTGCGGATGCGGCGCGGTGATGGCCGTCGGCGATGTAGAAGCATGGCACGGCGTCGGCGAAGAGACGGGCGAGGGCGACGCTCTTCGTGCCGGCCTTCCAGAGTTCGTGCTTGATGCCGTCGGCGGCGGTGAACGAGTAGAACGGCGTTCCGGCGGTAATCTCGCGCACGAGGGAGTCGATGGCGGGGACCGCGCGGTAGGTCAGGAAGACCGGGCCGGTCTGGGAACGCAGCGTCATCACATGGCGGGCGCGGTCGTCCTCCTTGTCGCGGCGGGTAGTCTCGTGTTTCTTGATGACGCCGGAGTCGTATTCGGCGGCGGAAGCGGTACCGGCGATGCCGATCTGGGTGCGGCCGTCCATGGTGAGCGCGTAGACGTAGAGATTCGCCTCGGGATCGTGGGCGAGGGGAGCGGCTTCGCAGAGACGTTTGAAGTTCGCGAGCGCCTTGTCGTACACGGCGTCGGAATGGATCGGGGTACCCTCGGGGAGTTCGATCTCGGGACGGGAGACCCGGAGGAACGTCAGGGGATTGCCATCGGCGAGGCGCGCGGCCTCCTCGGTGTTGACGACGTCGTAGGGCACGGCGGCGACTTGCGCGACTTCCGCCGGGCGCGGCATGAGGGCGTGGAACGGTCTGAAAACGGCCATGATTCTGACTCCAAATTGCGTTCAGGGGACAATGAGACAAAACATAATCTTATACTATACACGCCCGAGGACGTTTCCGCAAGCGGAAAGCGTCAAAAAAGCGGGGATTTCCGGCGATTCACGGAAAAAGAAAAAGCCCGGACGCATGATCCGGGCAAAAAAAATGGTGCTCGAGGGGAGATTTGAACTCCCACGGGATACCCCACTAGCACCTCAAGCTAGCGCGTCTGCCATTCCGCCACCCGAGCACTCCAAATAACTGGATGATGGATTTAATGTACACCCCATGAGGCGAAAAATCAAGCGGGAAACGAAAAAAAGCCAAAAAAATAGCCAAAAAACGCGTTTTGGGCTTTTAGTTTCGCGTTTTGGTGTTACATTATGGTTTGAGACGTCACGTGCGCGCCGGTATCCGATCAGGAAACCGGCGGGTGCCTTTGCGCCTGCGCATGCAAACATCGCGGCTCCCTGTACGACTGTTCCCGGGGCCGCATCAACAAAACCATACAGTCAAGGAGATAATCCAGAAATGGCCAATGTGCTTGAATCGATCCGTGCGAAAGCGAAATCCCTGGGCAGAAAAGTCTGTCTGACCGAAAGCGACGATCCCCGCAACCTCAAAGCGGCTGAAAAACTCGCGAAGCTCGGCTATGTGAAACCCGTCCTCGTCGGCGACGAAGACGCCATCCGCAAACTCGCGGCCGAAAACGGCGTTTCGCTGGACGGCGTCGAGGTCGTGGACGTGCTGAAGACCCCGAACCTGCAGAAGTACATCGACATCTGCGTCGAAATCCGCAAGAACAAAGGCCTCACCCCGGAACAGGCGCGCGAATGGCTGAAGGACACCTGCGTGTTCTCCGCGGCGATGGTCTGCGCGGGCGACGCCCACGGCTACGTCTCCGGCGGCGGCAATCCGAACGGCTATGCGCACAACACCGCGCAGAAGACCAAGCCCGCCCTCCAGCTCTTCAAGACCGCCAAAGGCAACCATATCGCCTCCGCGTTCTTCATCATGCAGCTCCCGGACCCGAAATGGGGTTATGAAGGCGTCTTCTTCTACGCCGACTGCGGCCTGAACATCAACCCGACCGCCGATCAGCTCGCCGAGATCGCCGTGACCACCGCAAAGACGTTCCGCCAGTACACCGGCCAGGAACCGAAGGTCGCCATGATCAGCTGCTCCTCCAAAGGCTCCGCACACGATCCGATCATCGACAAGGTCGTCGAAGCAACGGCCAAGGCGAAGGAACTCGCACCCGATCTGCTCATCGACGGCGAACTCCAGTTCGACGCCGCCATCATCCCGGACATCGCGAAGAAGAAAGCTCCGGGTTCCCCGGTCGCGGGTCAGGCGAACGTCCTGATCTTCCCCGACCTGAACTGCGGCAACACCATGTACAAGGCCACGGAACGCCTCGCGGGCGCCACGGCCATCGGACCGCTGATCCAGGGACTCCGTCGGCCCTTCACCGACGTCTCCCGCGGCTGCTCCGTGGACGACATCGTGGACTGCGCTGCCGTCGCGGCCATCACCGAATGGGCGGACTGAGCTCCGTCGTTGTACAGAATTTGAACCAACGCATTTCTTCACCCCAATCAAACCCAAATCAAGAAAGGTATTCACCATGAAGAAAAGCATCCTGTGCGCTGCCGCGGCGACCGCCGCATGCGCAGCCCTCGTCACCATCGGCACCCCCGCAACGACTTTGGCTCAGGCTCCCCAGGGCGCGGCTCCCGCGGCCCAGGCCAATCAGGTCAGCCGGAAGAAAGTCTTCCAGGTTCACGTGATCCTCGACCAGACCCTGTCCGTTCAGGGCGGCAAGGGCAGCGCGACCATGATCCTCTTCCACGGCGACCTCGACACCACGTTCTTCAAGGGCGAAATCCAGCCCGGCGGCGTCGACACGCAGCGCAGCGGCGCGATCTCCGCGCGCTACATCATCGAGGGCAAGGATGCAGATGGCACCCCGACCAAGATCTTCATTGACAATACCCAGGTGAACGGCGTCCTGAAGCCGTATGTCCTGTGCGACAATCCGAAACTCCGCTGGCTCGAGAACACCGATTGGGAAGCCCGCATCGCCATGGGCGGCTTCGGCGGTTTCGGCGGCGGCATGCCTCCGATGGGCGGCGGCATGGGCGG
>JAFYBD010000063.1 GCA_017540385.1 Lentisphaeria bacterium | reverse complement strand
TTCGAGCTCGCATGCGGGCGCGGCGTGACGGTACACGCAGCCCGGACAGGTCCCGGCCAGGGGACAGTCGGGTTCGATCCGGTCGGGCGAAGGGACCTCCACCCGGACCAGCCGGGCCCGGGCGAAGGATTTCGCCTGACGGACGAGTTCGACGAGGACGGTCTCGCCGGGGAGAGCCCCCGGGACGAAACAGACCTTGCCGTCGGGCAGACGGCCGACGCCGTCGCCCCCGAACGCCACACGCGAGATCGGAATGGAAAGGCTCATCACTCCGGGAGCTCACGGAAGAGGTCGAGCGGTTCGACGATCTTGAGTTCGCTCTTGATCTTTGCGATGGCGTCGTCGGGATCGGCGAAGCGGAAGATGATGGCGGCCTTGCCGTGGAGACCGGCGGCGAACGCGTAGAGGTACTCGATGTTGACCTGATGGCGGTCGAGGACTTCGAGGACCTTGGTGAGGCTGCCGGCGGCGTGGTCGACCTCGATGGCGACGACGTCTGTGATCTTCACGGCGAGGTGGTTGGCCTCGAGGATGTCGCGGGCCTTCTCCCAGTCGCGGACGAGGAGACGGAGCACGCCGAAGAACTTGGTGTCGCTGAGGGAGAGCGTGGAGATATTGATGCCGTTGGCAGCCAGGAGCTTGAGCGCCTCGTTGACGGTGCCGGGCTTGTTTTCGACGAAGAGAGAGATCTGCTTGAGCTTCATGATGACGTCTCCTGTATCAGTTGAGGTTGCGGCGGTCGATCACGCGTTTGGCCTTGCCCTCGCTCCTGGGGATGGAGTTCGGGGCGCACATCTTCACGAAGACGCGGATGCCGAGGATGCGCTCGATGGCGTGTCCGATCGTGTGACGGATGTCCTCGATGGCGGAAATGCGGTCGTGGAAGATGGCCTCGTTGACCTCGATGTCGACCTCGATGTTGTCCAGGCCGTGTTCGCGGGTCAGGATGATCTGGTAGACGGGGAGCACGGACTCGACGCTCATGATCGCGGTCTCGATCTGCGTCGGGAAGACGTTCACGCCGCGGATGATGAACATGTCGTCGCTGCGGCGGCCGATCTTGGCGATGCGGCGGATGGTGCGTCCGCAGGCGCATTTGCCGGTCTCGATGTGCGTGATGTCGCGGGTGCGGTAACGGATCATCGGCATGGCGCGTTTCGCGAGGGTGGTGAGGACGAGTTCGCCCTCCTGACCGTCGGGCAGGACTTCGCCGGTGGCGGGGTCGATGATCTCGGGATAGAAGAAGTCTTCGAAGATGTGGAGACCGTCCTGTTCGAGGCAGGAGCAGCCGACGCCGGGGCCGACGATCTCGGAGAGGCCGTAGATGTCGTAGGCCTTGATGCCGGACTTCTTCTCGATCTGGGAGCGCATGGCTTCGGTCCAGGGTTCCGCGCCGAAGATGCCGAGACGGACGGGCAGTTCGCGCATGTCGATGCCCATCTTTTCGGCGGTCTCGATCATGTGGAGGAAGTAGCTCGGGGTGCAGGCCACGCAGGTCACGCCGAAGTCCTTCATGAGCATCACCTGGCGTTCGGTATTGCCGCCGGAGGCCGGGATCACGGTCGCGCCGAGGCGTTCGAATCCGCCGTGGGCTCCGAGGCCGCCGGTGAAGAGGCCGTAGCCGTAGGAGACCTGGGCGATGTCGCCTTCATGGACGCCGACGGCGGCGAGGGCGCGCGCGACGGCCGTCGACCAGACGTTCAGGTCCTCGCGGGTGTAGGCGACCACGATGGGCTTGCCGGTGGTGCCGCTGGAGGCGTGCAGACGCACGACGTCCTTCATGGGGGTGGCGAAGAGGCCGAAGGGATAGGTGTCCCGGAGGTCGGCCTTCACCGTAAAGGGAAGATGACGAATATCCTCAAGTTTCTGAATGTCGTCGGGTTTGATGCCGCGCTCGTCGAGTCTCGCCTTGAAGAGCGGGACGTTCGCATAAGCGAGCTCCACCATTTCCCGGAGCCTTGCGAGCTGGATGGAATGGAGCTGTTCCTGCGGGATGAAGTCCATCGCGCTGATGGGATTCATCGGGACTGCTGGGGAGGGTTTCATGGTTCTGATCCTCGGGTGTGGTGAATATGGTTGGGACGATGCGGGTACGGTGTCAGATCCCGGCTCCACGACGGAATGCCAGGACGTTGGCTTCGCCGATCGGGCCGTGGAAGTTCTCGCGGATGAGCGTCTCCCAGAGATCGGCGGGGAATTCGAGGTAACGGTTCAGCACGCCGAGCATGGCGATGTTCGCCATGCGGGACTTGGCGTCGTCGGGCGCGAGGTCGGATGGCCTCACGATGACGGTGGAATCGTTCAGGTAGGGGCGTGCGACTTCGATCTGGTCCTCGGAGACGGCGACGAGATAGTCGGTCATCCCGAGCGGGACCATGGGGCTGAGAACCTGCTTGCCGAATCGGACGTCGCTGGAGACGGATCCGCCGCGCTGGCTCATGCCGTGAAGTTCGCTTTTCTTGACGTCGAATCCGAGGCGGAAAGCGGCCTCGGTGAGCATATCGGATGCACGGATGATACCCTGACCGCCGATGCCGACGAACAGGACGTTGGTAATCTCTCGACTCATTGTTTCACCTCGGTGGAATTGGCCATTTTCGCCATCTTTTTCATTTGCATCAGGCAGGGACGGCGCACGATGATCACGGTGGCGTCGTTGGACGCCAGGCGTTCCTGAAGGAGCGCCTTGTAGCCGTCCTGGTCGCCGACGGGATCGACGACGTCGACGTGGTCGACGCCAAGCGAACGGCAGACGTCCTCGAGCTTGATCGGAACGGCCGGAGTCCGGTCAAGATGATAACCGGTGGCGGCGTGTTCCTGGAGTCCGGTCATGGCCGTCGTGCCGTTGTCGAGCAGCAGGACCACATGGCCAGTCGCGGGCTTGTTGTAGACCATGTCCACGATCCCGGTGAGGCCGCTGTGGAGGAACGTGCTGTCGCCGATGACGCTGACCACGCGACGGGCTTCGGGGGAGTCCCCGAGGGAACGGCGGAGGCCGAGCCCCATGCCGATGCTCGCGCCCATGCACTCGGAGGCGTCCATGGCGCTGAACGGAGGCAGCACGCCGAGCGTGTAGCAGCCGATGTCGCCGAGCACGGTGAGCTTGAGCGAGCTGAGGAGCTCGAACGTTTTCCGGTGGGGGCAGCCGGGGCACAGCGCCGGGGGTCTGCCGGGAGCTCCGGCGGGCGGCGGGGTGACGTCGTGGTCGAGCAGCTGGCGGACGCGGCCGACGGAGAGTTCGCCGCACTCGAAGACGTCTTCCTTGCCCTCGACGGCGATCCCGGCTGCGCGGAGGTTCTCCTCCAGGAACCGGCTGCCCTCTTCGACCACGGCGAAACGCTTCACGCCGGAGGCGAATTTGCGAATGGCCTCAAGCGGGAGCGGCCAGGTCATTTTGAGCTGCATCACGGATGCTTCCGGGGCGGCCTCCAGCACATGCTGCACGCTCACGCCGCTGGCCAGGACGCCGAATTCGGAGCCGGGACGGTGGACGGTGTGCAGATCGGAGGCTTCGTTGAACGCGGCCAGGTCCTTCATGACCTGGATCAGCCGCACGTGGGCCTTGCGGGCGTATGCAGGGATCATCACCTTCGTGACCGGGTCGGCCTGATACGGCGCGGGCTTGAAATCTTCGGGTTCCTTCCAGAGTTTCACCGGCCCCATGGAGTGGCAGACGCGGGTGGTCATGCGGAAGAGGACCGGGACCTTGAAGCGCTCGGAAATCTCGAACGCGCGGATCGTGAGGTCGTAGGCCTCCTGGCTGGAGGACGGCTCCAGCATGGGCATCTGGGCGAACTTCGCATAATTGCGGTTGTCCTGCTCGTTCTGGCTCGAGACCATGCCGGGGTCGTCGGCGGACACGATCACGAGGCCGCCGTTCACGCCCATGTAGGTGAGGGTGAAGAGCGGATCGGCGGCCACGTTCAGCCCGACGTGCTTCATGGTCACCAGCGCGCGCCCGTTGCCGAGCGAGACGCCCGTCGCGACTTCGAGCGCGACCTTCTCGTTGGGCGACCACTGCGC
>JAFYBD010000006.1 GCA_017540385.1 Lentisphaeria bacterium | reverse complement strand
GCGTATTTCCGGTCCAGACAGCTCGACGCCGACGGTGTCGGCTTCGACGCCTTCAACGACCGGAAATTCATCCATATCCGTTCCAACGTCCGCGTGGTGCTCCGGCTCAAGGAGAAAGTCCTCGACGTCGAAGAGCCCGCGACCACCAAATCCAATAAAGGAAACAAATCATGAGTTCCCATCTCCGCATGATCCTTGCCGCAGCCGGCATTCTCGCAGTTTCCGCGGCCGTTCAGCCATCCCTCCATGCTCAGGGCTTCGGCGGCATGTTCTCGACGTTCCAGATGAACGGCGACACCGATGACGAAGGAAACGGCACCACGATGATCACAGCCAGCGCCGCCGACATCGACCTGGAGAACAATATCGTGACGCTCATCGGAGACGTCGTGGTCGACGACAATTCCAGCAAGATCACCTGCAACAAGATGATCATCTACCTCGCCGAGGACGCCGCCGACACGCTCGTCGGTACCGCTGAGAAGCCTTCCGAGGCTGCCGAACCGAAGGCCGAAGCGAAGAAAGAGGAAAAGAAGGACGAAACCCCGCAGGCTGTGCATGCCGACGGTTCCGTCGACAAATCGAAGAAGGAAGACGACGATGAGGACGACGACAAGAAGAACATCTCCAAGATCGTCTGCTCCGGCGACGTCGTCTACCTGAAGCGCGCCAACCCCGACGATCCCAATGGCCAGGACCAGATCGCCATGTCCGAACAGGCCGATTACGATGTGCAGAAGGAAATCATCGTCATGACCGGCAAACCCGTCATGATGCAGGGGTCCAACAAACTGCACGGCGACCGCATCGAAATCCTCGTTTCCGAGGGCAACCGCATGCGCGTCATCAACCCGGTCGTCTATTACACGGGGCAGTCCCTCCTGACCAAACCCGCAGAGGGGAGCACGCGTCCATGACCGAATCAGAAGAACGTTCCTCCGTCCTCGGGATCGAATCCCTCGTCAACCAGAAGCCCATGCCGAAGGGAGAGAAGCTCCTGGAGGCCATCGGGCTCGTGAAGGCGTACCGCGGCCGGAAAGTCGTGAACGAAGTCAGCTTCACCGTCCACTACGGCGAGATCGTCGGCCTGCTCGGCCCCAACGGCGCGGGCAAGACCACGAGCTTCTACATGGTCACCGGCCTCATCAAGCCGAACGCCGGGTCCGTCTACTTCAAGGGCGTAAACGTCTCCGGCCTGCCGATGTACCAGCGCGCCCGCATGGGCATGGGCTACCTCGCGCAGGAGCCCACCATCTTCCGCAAGCTCTCGGTCGAAGACAACATCCTCGCCATCCTGCAGACGCTCGACATCTCCGTCGAAGAGCGCAGGCACCGTCTGAAAGACCTGCTCGCGAAACTCGACCTGACCCACCTCGCCAAACAGAAGGCCATGACGCTCTCCGGCGGCGAACGCCGACGTCTCGAGATCACGCGCGCCCTGGTCACGAATCCCGAGTTCATCCTGCTCGACGAACCCTTCAGCGGCGTCGACCCGATCGTGGTGCACGACATCCAGATCATCATCAAGCGCCTCCGCGACGCCGGACTCGGCATCCTCATCACCGACCACAACGTCCGCGAGACGCTCTCCTGCGTAGACCACGCCTACCTCATGGCCGACGGCAAAGTCTGCGTGGACGGCACCTCGGATTACCTCATCAACAGCGAAGAAGCGCGAAAGATTTACCTCGGGCCCGCATTCGTGCTCTGACGCCCAAGCATCCTGGAGTCCGCCGATCATGTCCATCCACGCAAGTTTCGTCCTGAACGTCTCCGACCTCGGAGCCGAACGCGCCTTCTACCGCGACGTCGTCGGTCTCGGCGATCCCGTGCTGAACAGCAACGTCTGGGTGGAGTTCGACCTCGGCAGCGGATGCTCGTTCTGCCTGGAGAAGACTCTCCCCGGCAAGTCGCCCGCACAGCAGAACGGCCGCACGTCGTTCCTCTTCGTCGTCGATTCGGTCGCCGACTTCGACAAACGCTACCGCGAGCACGGTTTCGAGGGCGAATCCGTCGGCATCCCCTGCGAACACCTCGGCATGCATGCGCGCCAGTACCCCGACCCCGAAGGCAATCTCTTCCGCGTCACGGACAGCCGTCTCCGCTGAAAGGAGCGTCCCATGAAGTTTCCAGCGCATTTCCGGTCCCTCCCCCGGGCGATGGCGCGCCTCGCCGTCATCGCTGCCTGCGCCGTCCTCTCCGGCACGCTGTATGCCCATCCCGCGTGGGAACACCTCCCCGACACCCCCGGCCCGGTCACGATGATCGCCCCGGAACTCGCCCGGGATGCGGAGTTCCTGCCGGACGAGAAGGACAATCCGGTCCTTCAGGCATACTCCGAATTCCTCGCGAAACTGAAGGCGAAAAACCTGAAGGTCGACATCAAGTCGTTCACGGTCTTCCCGGACGGCGTCCTGCTGAACTCCTCGGCCACGCCCGCCACAGTCCGCTACGTCCTGAAATACAAAGTCCTCGGCGAGGATTACACCTGGACCGAATCCGAGACCGACGGCAGAAAATCGTTCGCGCTGACCGTCACCGGCAGCGGCTCGTACCAGATCACGTTCCCGGCGGACGGATGGCTGCTCTTCCTCGCGAACCGGCCCCCTGCCCCGGTGGACGATCCCGTTCTCGCCGCCCCGGACAAACAATCGGAAACCGGCACGGCAAAAACTGCCGCGGAGCTTTTGAAAGACGTCCCGGCGCAGGCCGCCATCGCCTGCATCTGGCCGGAACCCGGTGCGACGCCGGAATACCCGCTGATGGGCGAGCTCAAAAGCATCACGTTCCATGTGACCGAATCTGTCGCGTCCGGATCCGCCGCCAACGGCACCCGGACGGTCCGTGCGGAAATCGCGATGCCGGCGAAAACGCCCGAAGCCGCGCTGAAGATACAGAATTCCTGCCAGTCGACCATCGACGGAGTCTACGCGGAGGCGGCGAAACTCGGCAAGATACCGGCTGAACTCGTGAACGCGTTCACGGTCGCGCGGAAAGAAGCGGTCGTGACCATCCGCATCGCCCTGCCCCCTGACATGGCGAAATACTTCTTCACGACGTTTGCGGAAGCCCTCCGGGGCAGCATCCGTCCCCTAGATGTCCCGGACAAGCTCAAATGATCAGCCGCAAATCTGAAAGGATTCGGGCGTGAACACAAATGAAACAGTATCGCCGGCCGGCGGCAAAGGCAGCGCGGATTATGATGTATACTCCGTTTTCCGGCAGGACATCACTCCG
>JAFYBD010000062.1 GCA_017540385.1 Lentisphaeria bacterium | reverse complement strand
TTCTGTTTCCGCGAAAACGCGTCCCGGCGCGGAAAAGCGGCGGGGAGCGGTCATTTTTCGGGAAAAAAACGGAAATTGATTTGAAGAATCGGAAAAACGGGTTATATTAAAACGTTTAACTTTAGTCAAAAATACAAAATCACACATACACCTGCAACCAGGAGAACAAGAAATGTACGCAGTAATCAAAACCGGCGGCAAGCAGCTGAAAGTCCAGGAACAGGACGTCGTCGCCGTTGAACGCATCGAAGGCGAAGTCGGCGCGAAGATCACGTTTGACGAAGTTCTGGCCAAGGGCGAAGGCGCGGACCTCACGGTCGGCACCCCGCTTGTCGATGGCGCCAAAGTCGAAGCCGAGATCGTGGAACAGTTCCGCGGCCCGAAGCTGATCGCATTCAAGATGAAACGCCGCAAAGGCTGCCGCAAGCGCAAAGGCCACCGTCAGGAACTCACCCAGGTGAAGATCCTGTCGATCGCGTGAAAGAGACCTTGCCTTTATGAAATATGACTCGAACGGAGCCCTGCTCGAAACCGACATTCCCGAACTCCCGCGACCCCATCGGGGTAAAGTGAGAGATGTTTACGATTTAGGGGATTCCCTTTTATTCATTGCGACCGACCGCATCAGCGCGTTCGACTGTGTGATGCCGAACGGCATCCCGGACAAGGGACGCGTCCTGACGCAGATGTCGCTGTTCTGGTTCGATTATATTTCGTGGGCGCAGAATCATCTGCTCTGCTCCGAGGTCAGCGACTTCCCGAAAATCCTTCGGAAGTACGACAAGGACCTCGACGGCCGTGCGATGATCGTGCGCAAGGTCAAGCCGATCCCGATGGAGTGCATCGTGCGCGGGTACCTGACCGGGAGCGCCTGGAAAGAGTACAAGCGGTACGGCACCGTCGGCGGTTATGAAATGCGCGAAGGATACCGCCTGTCCGAGAAGCTCGACAAGGCCCTCTTCACCCCCTCGACCAAGGCCGAGGAGGGACACGACGAAAACGTGACGTTCGAAGAAGCCTGCGAGCTCATCGGCGAGGAAAAGGCCGAGTCCCTCTCCGACTTCTCCCTCCGCATCTACAAGGACGCGGCGCAGCACGCGGAACGCTGCGGCATCATCCTCGCGGACACCAAGTTCGAGTTCGGCGAACTCGACGATGGCGAGATCATCCTCATCGACGAAGTCCTGACCCCGGATTCCAGCCGCTTCTGGCCCAAGGCCGGCTATGCGGTCGGTTCCAATCCCCCGAGCCTCGACAAGCAGTTCGTCCGCGACTACCTCGAGTCCCTTGACTGGGACAAGACGCCGCCCGCGCCTGTCCTGCCGCAGGACGTCATCGCCAAAACGCGCGAAAAGTATCTCGGCGCCCTCAAGGCGCTCAGCGGTCGCTCTTTCGCCTGATTTGGCCCAGTTCAGTACCGGAGCCGGTGTTCCTCGGTAGAACCCGGCTCCGTTTTATCTTATGTCAGTCGTTTTTCCGCCGGTCCCACGGGACTGCGGAGAAGGGAGTTCATCATGGCCCAGGAAGCCTCCAGCAATTCGGTCGGGATCGTCCAGCCCTCCGACTATTTATTCGAGGAAGAACTCCCCCTCGACTGCGGACGCAGCCTCAAAGGCGTCGTGATCCGCTACGAGACCTACGGCAAACTCTCCCCGAACGCCGACAACGCCGTCCTGGTGGAACACGCCCTCTCCGGCGACGCCCACCTCGCGGGCTATCATTCGCCCGAGGACGCGAAGCCCGGCTGGTGGGACGACATGGTCGGCCCCGGCAAGCCCTTCGACACGAACCGGCTCTTCATCGTCTGCTCGAACATCATCGGCGGGTGTTCCGGTTCGACCGGTCCCCGCAGCATCGACCCCGACACCGGCCGCCGTTACGACATGGACTTCCCCATCCTCACCATCGCGGACATGGTGCGCGCGCAGGAACGCCTGATGCGCCATCTGGGCATCCGCAAATGGTTCTGCGTGGCGGGCGGCTCCATGGGCGGCATGCTCGCGCTCCAGTGGGGCGTGTCCTACCCGGACGCCGTGAACGGCACCATCGCCATTGCCACGACCGCCCGCGTCTCCTCCCAGGGCATCTCGTTCAACTGGGTCAGCCGCGAAGCCATCATGAACGACCAGCACTGGGAAGACGGCAACTACGATGAGCAGCCCCAGCGCGGCCTGGCCACGGCGCGCATGCTCGCGCACATCACCTACCTCAGCGACGAGTCCATGAACCACAAGTTCGGACGCGCCCTGCAGGAGTCCCCCGCTTCGAACTACGAGTTCGCGTTCTCGAAGGACTTCCGCATCGAGAGCTACCTCGCGCATCAGGGCTCGAAGTTCGTCGAGCGGTTCGACGCGAATTCCTACCTGTACATCACGCGCGCCATCGACTATTTCGACCTGTCCGACTGCGCCGACCGCAACCTCGCGAACGCGCTGAAACCCGTGAAGACGCCGTTCCTGATCGTCTCCTTCTCCAGCGACTGGCTCTTCCCGGCCTATCAGTCCAAGGAGCTCGTGAAAGCCCTGCTCGACAACGGCAACGACGTGACCTACTGCAACATCCAGTCGTCCTACGGGCACGACGCTTTCCTGCTGGAGACCGAATCGCTCGGCTCCCTCATCTCCAGTTACCTGACCAACCTGCCGTGGGAGCCCCCGAAATGACCGTCAAATTCAACAACAACGAAATCCAGCTCCAGCGTTCCGATCTGGCCGCCATCCGCGACATG
>JAFYBD010000061.1 GCA_017540385.1 Lentisphaeria bacterium | reverse complement strand
GGTCCTCGCCGACGAATACGGCATCGTGATGGGCGCAAGCCATTGCGAGCCCATGCTCCGCAACAACTGCCACTGGAAAAAGGAAGACGGCGAATGGAACTACACCACGAACCAGGCGAAGATCGACTCCTACTGGAAGGAGAGCGTCGACCGGCGCGGCGACAAGGAAGCCGTCTGGACGCTCGGGATCCGCGGCATCCACGATTCCGCCATGCAGGGCGCGAACACGCCCGAGGAGAAGCAGGCCCTCGTTTCCAAGGCCATCGCGAACCAGCGCGCCATGATCGACGCGGGCGTGAGCAAAGAATGGGGCCCGGTCGCGCAGTGTTTCGTGCCGTACAAGGAAGTGCTCGCGATCTACGACGCCGGGCTGAAGGTGCCGGAGGACGTCACGCTCGTCTGGGTCGATGACAATTACGGATACATCCGCCGCCTGAGCAACCCCGAGGAACAGAAGCGTTCCGGCGGCTCCGGCGTGTATTATCATATCTCCTACTACGGCGGCCCCCACTCCTACTGCGAGATCAACACCACCCCGCCCGGATTCATGTACCTCGAACTCCTCCGTGCGTGGAACAACAACACGCGCGACCTGTGGGTGCTGAACGTGGGCGACCTGAAGCTCATGGAAGTCGGCGTGGATTATTTCGCCCGCCTGGCCTGGGACCCGGTCCCGCCCGAGACCGAACCGCGCGACCTGGCGTTCACGGACCTCCAGCAGGTCCAGTTCTTCAAGGAATTTCTCGCCCGCACGTTCGGAGACTGCGTCGACCCCACGACGGACGGCTCGAACTTCCTGGACGGGAAGTATTTCAAGGATGGATTCGACACGCTCGAACGCTTCTTCGAACTCGGATTCTTCCGCAAGCCGGAGGAAATGTCGATCACCTGGGCGAAGGACCTGCCCGACGCCTACGTCCCCGAGCTCAAAAAGCTGTATGAGGCGCTGATCGATTCGGCGGAGAAGGCCGAGGCGAAACTCCCCACCGCCGAAATGAAGGACGCGTGGTTCGAGCTCATCGGATACCAGGCGCGGTTCCTCGGCAATTCCGGCCTCATCTTCCTCGCCTGCCGCGAAGCCTCCAAACAGAGTCAGGACATGCGCGCCGCCGCCGAGCCGTACATTCAGGCCATCGACGCCGCGCGGGAACGTTTCGGCAAGCTCAAGGACGGCAAATGGGCGGGATTCCTGCCCGACACCGTCCGCAACCGCACGACCAACAACGAATGGTGGACGCACATGCAGTGGCCGTGGAACGACGGCCGCGGCTGGCATTTCGGCAACACCGACCACAAGAAGGGCCTGAGCGCCGACCTCGCGATCGCCTCGCCGGATAAGAACGACGGCTGGCAGATGTTCAAGGGTATCGGCGAGCTCGATCTGCTCCACGGCAAGCCGCAGCCGTTCCTCCATCCGGACGAGGTCACGAACCGGGACAGCGCGTTCTCGTTCATGCCGCGTCCGGACGGGAAGTATCCCGAGGCAAAACCGGTGCTGGAATACACGTTCGAGACGGACAAGGCCGATGGGAACGCCCTCGTCGACTTCCTGCCGTCCTACGAGCTCTATCCCGGCAGCAAGGCGCGCGTGAGCGTCCTGCTGAACGGCGAGGAGCTCCAGACCGTCAGCGTGCCGAATTCCGACAGTCTGAAGGAGGAGAACGGCCCCCGCAGCACGCTGATCCTCGACAACTTCGCCCGCGTGGTCGTCCCGCTGAAGGGCCTCAAGCCGGGCAAAAACACGTTCGCGATCAAGGGCGTCGATCCGGGCGTCTCCATCCGCGCCGTCTACCTGCCGAAGAAAGCCGAATGACCGCCCCTCATCCCCTGCCCCGGACATCCCGATTCGTCCGGGGCGGCGATCCTCCTCAAAAACACACCCATCCTCCCGCCGGGACCATCGACCATGGCCGGCGGGATTCTTTTCCTGATTTACCCTCGTTTTCCGCTCATTTTAACCAAACGTCAGTTTTTTCATGGTTTTCCGTTTGAAATAATCCAACGTTGGGTTTATATTATTCCCATGAGGAAATCATTCAATGCCGTTTATCTTTCAATACAAAGGTTTCACCGTCCGTTTCTGGTTCTGCTTCGAGGAACGGCGGCGCCATGTTCACGCGATCAAAGGCAATGTGAATGTCAAGATATGGCTGGAACCGGAAATCTCCGTCGCTTCCGTCAAAGGGCGGATCAACAAATCCATGTTAAACGAACTACTTCAGGAGGTCAGGCGAAATGAACAGCTTTGCCACGATGCTTGGGATCAGTACGTCGAGAAATAAAACGCGTTTCCTCGGCACGACCGGCGACGGGATGGCCGTGCTGGTCAACGGAAAAGAATTTTTCCTGCGCTACGCCGATTTCCCGTGGTTCGAATACTGCGGGGCATCGGAGCTCCGCGACATCACGTCCGACCGTTGGGGCGTGTACTGGAACGCCATCGGCGTCGATCTGCCGATCGAAGCGCTGGAACACCCCGAGCAGTTCCCTGAGAAGATTTCCGTGGAATCATGGCTCAAGGCGAGAAGCCGGAACGCCGCCCGGGTCTTGGGTCAGGTCAAATCCTCTCGGAAAGCCGCGGCGAGCCGTCAGAACGGCTTGAAGGGCGGCCGTCCGCGCAAGCCGACAATACCGCGACATTCCTCTGTCGCAAAGCTCCGCACGAAACGGACTCCGGCATAAGTTTTTTATTATTTCATTCATCCCCTCCCCGCCGGGACCATTGACCATGGCCCGGCGGGATTCTTTTTCGTCGGTCCCGGCCCCCCGTCGGATGATCCCGGACTTCCCGACTTGTCTGACGCGATCGCGCAAAAACGCACGCCTACGCGCTAAATTTAGAAAAAAGTCGAAGAAATCTTCGTTTTTCAGTTGAAGAAATGGCAATATGGGGGTATAGTTAGGGTTAATCGAATCTTTCTGGAGTTTTTTATGACCTGGATTATCACAGGATTGATCGTACTGCTGCTGATCGCGGCGCTCGCGGTCGTCTACCAGCGCATCAAGATCATGCTGCTCCGCAGCAAGCTGGAGAGCGCCATCCACACGAACGCGCAGACGAACAGCTACCTGAACATGTTTTCGCGCGGGGTGCGTCAGACCGAGAACAAAAGCGAATGGATGAGCGTCACCGCGAAATACCTCTCCGACCTCATTCAGGCCGATTCCGTCTGCGTGTATCTGTACCGCGACGGGGCGTTCGTCCCCTCCGGCATGACGCCGCACTACCCGCTCCAGCTCTCGCGCCCCCTGCCCTGCAACCTCAACGATCCCGAAGCCGTGGAGAACCTGAAAGCGGCGCCCCCGCAGGATCTGGCCGGGCTCATCCTCTCGACCGCGCTCAAGCACGAATCGCTCCTCATCAGCGATCCGCGCCACCCGCTGCTCATGAAGATCACGCACACCGAGACCGTCAAGACGTTCATCGTGGTGCCCATGATCTATGAAAAGAACCTCGTCGGCATCATCTGCGCGTCGAACAGCTCGGCGCCCTACCGCCGCGTCTTCACGCAGGAGCAGATCAACCGCCTGAACTGGCTGACCGGGCCGGTCATCCTCGCGCGGAACATCCTGGAGATGTACGACAGGATCAGCCAGCAGCAGCGCATCTCGCAGGAACTCGAGTTCGCGCGCAATCTCCAGAGGTCGCTGCTGCCTCCGGCTTATCCGCAGTGGGGCGGGTTCTCGATCCAGGCCGTGTCGCGTGCGGCGAAGGAAGTCAGCGGCGACTTCTACGATTTCGTCGAGATCGACTCCGACCGCCTGCTGGTCGTGATCGGCGACGCCTGCGGCAAGGGCATCCCGGCGTGCCTCATCATGGCCATGACGCGCAGTTTCATCCGCGCCAACATCGCGCATTTCACCACGCTGAAAGAGATGCTTTTCGAGCTCAACGACAACCTCTTCCGCGACATGGGCGACGGCCGTTACATCACGCTCGCGGTCTGCCTGCTGAACAAGAAGGAAAACACGCTCGAATACGCCCGGGCAGGTCACACCGAGCTCATCTTCTACGTGCGGCGTCACATCCGCAGCATCAATCCGAACGGCGCCGGGCTGGGGCTCTTCCCGTCCGAGCTCACCGAATACGATACGTTCAACACACAGTTCGGCCCCGAGATGTCGATCATCATGTTCACGGACGGCATCAACGAGGCCAAAAACGCCGATGGCGAACAGTTCGGCATCCAGCGCATCAAGGACAGCTTCATGGCTTCCTGCCTGGCGCAGGACACCCCGCGCGAAGCCGTCGCCAAGCTCATGGACGACGTCGACAAGTTCTCGCCTGCCGACGGCGAACAGGACGACCGCACGGTCGTCGTCATCTCGCCCCTCACCTGAAGAAAGGATTCACCTCTCATGACCCTCGCAGCCAAATTCGCGCTCCTGGCAGTTTCAGCCTGCGCCATGTCGTTCTTCTGCGCATCCTCCTGCGCCTCCACCGAGGCGAAAAAACGCCAGCAGATGCAGGAGCTCACGCCCGAACAGATCGCAAACATGACCCCGGAAGAGGTCGCCGATTACTATACGCGCCGCGCCGAGCTCCGCAGTCAGGCCCGCTACGAACTCGAGGAGGAGACCTCCGGCAACAGCATCTTCTCCAACTTCCACAGCGTGGAGAAACGCGAACGGCTCGGCAACGTGAACGAACGCCTGAAGGACGACGCCTCGAACACCGTCTTCCCGTGGCAGAGCCACGACCCCAGGCGCAGCGAATCGCTCCTCGGCCGCGAATCCGCCGTCTACCAGTGGTAACCATCAATCCAGCAATCTTCTGACCTCATGAACAACACCAAATTCTCATACATCGTGACGGGCGCGGCCGGATTCATCGGCAGCGCGGTCGTCTGGGGCCTGAACCGCCGGGGCATCGACGACGTCCTCATCGTGGACCACCTCGGCACCTCGGAGAAATGGAAAAACCTCCGGGCGCTGCGTTATGCCGACTACATGGAGAAGGACGATTTCCTGCGTTGCCTCGAACTCGACGGTCTTCCCGGCGGGCTGAAGGGCGTGATCCATCTCGGCGCGTGCTCCTCCACCACCGAGGCCGACTGCTCCTACCTCGCGCACAACAATTTCGAATACACCAAAGCCCTCGCAACACGCTGCGCCGCCAACGGCGTGCGGTTCCTCTACGCCTCCAGCGCGGCCACCTACGGCGCGGGCGAGCACGGCTATTCCGACGACCACGCGGGCATCCCGGCGCTCCGGCCGCTGAACATGTACGGATACTCCAAGCAGATGTTCGACCTGTGGGCCATCCGCAACGGCCTGATCGGCGAGATCGCCGGTCTGAAGTTCACGAACGTCTTCGGCCCGAACGAACGCCACAAGGGCCCGATGCGGAGCATGGTCTGCCGCGCATTCGAGCAGATCCGCGACACGGGCTGCGTGAAGCTCTTCAAGTCCTGCCGTCCGGAATACGCCGACGGCGAGCAGAAACGCGATTTCGTGTACGTGAAGGACGTGGTCGACATGATCCTCTTCCTGCTCGACCGGCCGGACCTCCGCGGCATCTTCAACGCCGGAAGCGGCCTCGCAGAGACGTGGAACGAGCTCGTGTCGGCCGTGTTCGCCGCGCTGGACAAGCCCTGTAAAATCGAGTACATCGACATGCCCGAGATCCTGAAGGGCAAGTACCAGTATTATACCTGCGCGGACATGACGAAACTCCGCTCGGCGGGCTTCACCGGCGGCCGCACCCCGCTCGCGGACGCCGTGGCCGATTACGTACGCGGCTACCTGGTCCCGGACAAGTATCTCGGCGACGAGCCCTCGAACTGAACAGAAACCCTCCTCACGGCAACCGCAAGGAAACCTCCCAATATGGCAAACGAACCCAAACTGAAAGTCGGCGTCATCGGCACCGGAGTCCTCGGAAAATTCCACACCAACCTGTACCGCACCACGCCCCACGTGGAGCTCGTCGGCGTTTACGACGCCGACCCGAAAGTCTCGGCGGACGCCGCGAAGCAGTTCAACGTGCAGGCGTTCCAGGACCTCGACGAACTCGTGGACCGCTGCGACGCCCTCACGGTCGCCGTTCCGGCCACGCTCCATTACGATTCCGTCATGCCGCTCCTCAGGAAAGGCAAGCACGTGCTTGTGGAGAAGCCCATCGACTCCGAGGTCGAACACGCCCGCGAGATGGTCCGCCTCGCCAACGAAAAGGGCCTCGTGCTCGCCGTCGGCCATGTCGAGCGCTTCAACCCCGCCATGGATTTCCTGGAGAAGAACCGCAGCAACACGCTCTTCATCGAGGCGCACCGTCTCGCGAAATATCCCCCGCCGCGTCCGGGCCACCTCCGCCGCGGCACCGAGGTCAGCGTCGTGATCGACCTCATGATCCACGATCTCGACCTCGTGCTCACCATGGTCGGACAGGAAATCGAGAAATTCGACGCGGTCGGCGTGCCGATCCTCAGCAACACCGAGGACATCGCGAACGTCCGCATCAAGTTCGTGAACGGTGCCGTGGCAAACCTCACGGCCAGTCGCATCAGCGCCGGCCCCATGCGCAAGTTCCGCGTCTTCCAGACCGATTCCTACATCTCCATGGACTACTCGAACAGCACGGGCGTCATCTACCGCAAGGGATTCCTCGGCGTCGGCAAGAAGGACATCAAATGCACTAGCACGAACGCGCTCGCCAACGAGATCAACAACTTCGTCGAATCCGTGATCGCCACGAAGACCGCCGGAAAGATCGTCCCGCCGAAGGTCACCGGCGAACAGGGACTCCGCGCGCTCGAACTGGCCGACGCGATCTGCCGCGAAATCCACGACTACAACTCCAAATACGGCCTCTACAAGTTCAAAAAATAAACACGCCGCATGCTCACGTGTTCCAAAGTCAACCTCTCGCTCGCGGTCACGGCGAAACGCCCCGACGGCTATCACGACCTCGACTCGCTCTTCTATCCCTTCCGCGAGCCCTCGGATGAGATCACGCTCGAGGACGCGCCGGTGTCCGACGGCGTTTCGATCCGCTGCGACGCGCCCGGAGTCCCGCTGGAACCCGAAAAGAATCTCTGCGGAAAAGCCGTTTTTGCTTACTGCAAAGCCGCAGGGATGCCCCTGCCCGGACTTATCATTCACCTGAAAAAGAACATCCCGGTCGCGGCAGGCATGGGCGGTGGATCCGCGGACGGCGCGACCGTGCTGCGATTGCTCCAGGACAAATACGGCGCGCTCACGGATGCGCAGCTGGAAGCCGCGGCTTTTTCCCTCGGCGCGGACGTGCCGTTCTTCCTGAATCCGCGTCCGTCGTACGTGACCGGAGCGGGCGAACACCACGCGCCGGTCGACGGTCTCCCGGAACACCTTCCGCTTCTGCTCGCGGCTCCGCAGTTCCCGGTCAGCGCGGCCTGGGCGTACGGCCACATGGACCTCGCGAAAGCGGTCGCGACTCCGCCCCGGACGAACGAGCTGATCGACGCTCTCCGCCACCGCGACTTCAAATCCGCCGCGCAGTTCATGCGGAACGACCTGGAGCACGCGCTGTTCGTGAAGTATCCCCTGCTCGTGATGCTCCGGGATTTCCTGCTCGAACACGGCGCGCTCCGTGCCATGATAAGCGGCAGCGGCCCGACCATCCTCGCGCTCTTCGCGGACGATACCGCCGCGCAGGCCGTTTGCGACAAGGGTACCGTGGAGTTCGATCCCGCCGTCAGGTGGATTCTCCCCCGCTGAAATAAGGCCTTTCAACCACTTTTTTTCGGACACCGCTTGACAAAGTATATCCGATAGGGTATATTAGATGAAAGAATCAAGAGAATCACGATCATGAAAAAGTTCAGACCGAAACCGAAAAAGAAGCTGTTCAAACTTCTGGTTCCCGTGAAAGAATTTCTGCGCGACCAGCCGGGTGCCGTCAAGCAGGAACTCAACGGACTGATCTGGAAACTGGAAGAGGACGGCTATCTGAGCATGCCGCACGCGGAAAAGATCGAAGGCGAAAACATGTTCGCCATTCGCGTCATTCAGAGCGGAAACGTCCGCATCTTCTACGTGTACGGATTAAAAGATGTCATCTACGGCATCCACGGATATGTCAAGAAAACCGAACAAATACCTGACAACGAACTTAAACAAGCACGAATGGTATTGAAACGACTGATTCAAGGAGGCTACATACTATGAAAGACCATGCCGATTACTGGACGGAAGAACAGATAGATGCCGATCTTGCCAGAATCGCCGAGGAGGTCAGGACTGGCAAAAAGAGCGAGGACGAATTGGAACGCGATGCGTATTTCAACGATCCGGCAAACGCCGACGAAATCGCGGAGATGTTCGCCCGCATGGAACTAATGGAGACCTTGTACAAGGCCCGCCATGATGCCGGTCTGACGCAGAAGGAACTGGCCAAGCGCCTGGGGACGAACCAGACCTACATCGCCGCCCTGGAACGCGGTCGGAAAAACATCACGTTCTCCACGCTGGCGAGGTATGCGCGGGCCTGCGGGAAAAAAGTGTCCATCACCCTGCTCTGACATGGCTTCGTCTTCCTTTCCCGCCGTCCGCTTTCTCCTCCCGGCTTGAAAAACGGAGAAGGGATCTTCATGCCGCAGGCCAGCGATCAAAACGCCTCAGCTGAGGAGAGAAGACAGCCGAAACCGTGGTGGCTGCAGTCGTGCCCGGAACTGCTCGCGAACGTCTATCTTCCCTTTAAGGTCATTCTGTTCCCTCTCGCCCTCGGGGTCTGGATGCTGGGCTGGGTCTTCCGGCTCCATTTTTGGGTCTTCCGCTGGCTGTGCCTCCATCCGCGCATGAAGCTGGCGGTGTTCCCCATCCTAATCGTCATTCCTCTGGCGTTCCTCTGGGCCTTTTTCGGCGGTCCGGTCTACTTTATTACTGACGTGCACTGGACCTATCTCGTCTCGCCTGAGGAAGCGGCGCCATACGAATCGCCTCTGCGCGAGCTGGTCTGCCCGGTCCTGAAGGAAAAATACGGGCTGACGGAATGCGAGGTGACGTACACCCGGCCCGGCAAGTACAACCCCGGCCCCGAACACAAGTTCGTCGGGTTGTTGGAAGATAAGGGCGGCGCCGTCTATTTCAGGATCGCATCCGCCGACCACAAAAGCAGGATCGAGATCGCACAGGACATCATCCGCATGAAGCACGAACTGCCCGGTCTGCCGAAATGTCCCTACGTCCTGGAATTCGAACGGGTGCCACGCCTGCTCGATTGGACGTCGGACGAAGCGAAATCCAGATCCGCCGCAGGCGCCGTCATCGCGGCGATCGTAATCCCGGACGAAGAGCACGGCTACGACGGACGCGGGGACTGGCATTTCGACGATTTCACGCCGACTCCCGGAGAAGACGAGGAGGTGCGCAAATGAATCAAAACGCACCCGAAGGATTCCTGAACGGTAAGGGCGCGAACACCGCCCTTAAAATCCTTCTTGTCCTCAACTGGCTGTCTCTGATCTTCGGCGGGGCTCTTTTCGGGATCGCCTACCTCGGCTGGACATCGTATCAAAGTCTATACCGGCATTGGGAATTCGAACACGAGAAGAATGTCCGCGAGTGGATCGTGCCGAGGCTGGTTCAGGAGAACGGCCTGAAGGAATGTCCCGTGAAACATAAGGCATTCGGCTGCACCCATTTCAAGATCGACGCCGCGTCCCCGGACCAGTACGCGAAGATCACGGAGGACGTCATCCGGCTGGAACAGGAAACGCGGGAGGACCGCAAATGGCAGGGCAGCTTCATCCTGGAGTTCGACCACGACAAGCCGGGACACGGCATCTCGGTCTTCCTCTTCACCGGCAACGGCACTTCATCCAGCATGTTCGACCAGTGGCGTACCGACCGTTTCTGGATCGTGTCCGCCCGGTAAAGCGCACGCACCTCGGAACAGTTTGTTTTCCCGGAATACACGCTTTTTTCAGACAATCACAAAGAAAGTCAATATTGTATCGCTTGACTTTTCACGCTCGCGGGGTATAGTATCTTCAAACAAACGGAATAACACGCACCCCCGGAACGCAAGGAAACGAAAATGGCCAGACTTTATTCTTATTTCGTGGATGAGCCTCTGTTTGCCATTCTCACCGTGATCGGCATCGTCGTCTCGGTCTTGCTGTTCGTCCTCTTTTACCGGAACCGGAAACAAGACCAGCTGACGCGGCGGCGTTTTCTGCTTTTGTCCGTTCTGACGCCGGTGCATACGGTTCTGCTTCCGCTGGTGTTCTTGCTCGAAACCGAAATCCTGGCGCTTCTCTGGTTTTTCCTCGTTCCTTTCCTGTTCTTCGTGCAGATACTCTATCTGTTCTACCTCCGCAAATGGGAGAATCGTGATCTGCGAACCGCCACAACAGCGTTTGCGTTCTACAACGTCTATCTCTTTTTTCTGACGTTTCTCACGTTTTTCGCCATGGCCCACTAAGCCTGACGCAAGGAGACGAATATGGGAATGGAAATCTTTTTTTGGCTGTTTGTTGCCTTTTGCCTGGCTGTCTTGTTACCGGGCCTCGCTGCCCTGGTCGTGCTTGCCGTCCAGCTTTATCGAAATCGGAATGAAGAACCGTGGATTCGGCGGCGTGTCTTTTTCCTGTATCTTCTGATGCTGGCGCATATGGTTTTGTTCCCGGTGATATTCCTGCTCGGTTCTATACTCAATACCGGTGTAAGCCCGTATCTGTTTTTTTCCTGGATACTCCTTCTTCCGGTCCAGTTCATCGTAACGATCATTTATCTGGTCCGTTTCAGAAAATGGCACCATCGCGGTCTGCGGATCGCCACAGTGACGTTCGCGGGCTATTACGGGTATCTGATCGCGCTTCTCGCAGGGTATATTATGATGGCACAGGGCTGAATCTCGTACACGGATCCCCGGCGGGTCATTTCGGCGCGTCTTCGACCGTCGCCGTCACAAAGAACAGCGTAAGCATATCCGGCTGATACGCGGGATTGCTGATGCGCGCGGCGAGGACCGGCTTCCCGACCTCCAGATACAGGACCTGACGGAACGCCGTGGTGTCGAGCATCGGGAGTTTCAGCATGCCGGACTCGATCTCGGGTTCCGGGGGCAGCATCGGCCGGGCGTAGCGGTTCGGCTCCTGCTGGACGGCCATCTCGGGCGGCGCGTAGAACAAATAGGAATAATTGCGCCAGCCGGTCTGCGATGTCTTCTCGAACAGGAAATCGAGCTTCACGGTCTTGCATCCGTCGAGCAGTTTGGCGGACGCGGTCAGGGCGGTCCCGGTCCAGACGTTGGTCTGGTCCAGCGGGATCGCCGGGATGCCGGGCTCCTGCGCGGGGAGCCATTTCACCGGCACGGTCTGCATCTTCCCATTCAACTGCATGCGGACGGGCTCCTGCCCCGGGAGCATGCGGAACGACGGGCTGTAGACGTCGCGGAGCTGGGCTTTTGCCGAGAGGTTGCTCCAGAGGGCGTCGATGGGCACGCCGGGCACGCCGGTGGTCTCGCCGGCTGTGCAGAGTTCGGTCCACTTCGCGCGGACGATCTGAAAATCCAGCCGCACGATCTTGTTTTCGTTTTCGACCGCGGAAACGGTCTTCTCCGGCATGGGGAGGTCTTTCGAGAAGAAGACGTGCAGGGTCCACGTGCTGCCGCTCATGGATTTCGCCACGATCATCGGCTTGCCGCGGGTGGCCGCGAGGAGCGAGGAAAAGGAGTTGTCGTCGAAGGACGGCGTCTGACCGTTGCCCCACTCGCCGTAGCTCATATTCGTGAACCCGCTGAGCTTGCGCATGGTGGATTCGAGCGAGAATGCGCGCGGCGGCCGGATGTTCAGGAAGAACTCGTTGCCTGCGATGGTCGGGTCGCCGAAGAACGGGAAGATGCCGGCGAGATTGTTGCGGCCGGAGATGCTGTAATCGGGCATCCCGTCGTCGTCCCCGTCGTCCCCGTCGTCCCCGGAATCGTCCGCGGCGTCGGCATCGGAATCGTCCGCGGCGTCGGTGTCGGGATTGTCCGCGGCGTCGTCATCGTCGTCCATGACAGGCGGCGGGAGTTCACCGTTGAATCCGCCGTCGTCGCCTTCGTTCGGCATGATGTAGAAGAGCGGGAAGAACTCCGAACGCATCATCTTGAATTCCGCCGGGACGCTGTTGTCGGCGTATCCGGCGGCGCAGCCGATCACGCGGTATCCGCCGGCCTTGTAGATCGCGGGCAGGAGATCGTCCGTCGGCTCGGAATCCCTGGACAGGCCCATGGACTCCGCGGCTGCGGAAAGCGTTTTCTTCGGCACCGTGATGACCTGGTATTCGAAATACTGGTACGTGCCGTCGGTGGCGACCGACGGGGCTTTCTCCGCTGCCGCGGGCTCCTGCTGTTCCTGCCCCCGGACGGACGCCAGGGTGCAGAGGACGGC
>JAFYBD010000060.1 GCA_017540385.1 Lentisphaeria bacterium | reverse complement strand
GTCGCGGGTGAGCCCGGCGAGTTCGAGCGCGACGTCCTCGGCGGTGGAGAAATAGCCGAGCTGGTCGACCAGGCCGTTCGCGAGGGCCTGTTCGCCGTCGAAGACGCGGCCGTCGCCGAGTTCACCCCCGGTGATCTTCTCAAGCGGGATGTTGCGGGCTTCGGAGACGATTCCGGCGAATTCCTTGTAAGCGTTCATCACGAGGGCCTGCACGATGGCGCTTTCCTCTTCGGTCACGGGCTTCATCGGGTTCAGCATGGATTTCATCTTGCCGGAGGTGTAGATGAGCGGCTTGACCTTGGCCCAGTCGAGCAGTTGGGAGGCGTCGAACGAGGAGATGATGACGCCGATGCTGCCGGTCATGGTGGACTTGTGCGCCACGATCTTGTTCGCGCCGCAGGCCACGTAGTAACCGCCGCTGGCGGCGAGGGAGTTCATCATGGCGACCACGGGCTTCTTGCAGAGTTTCAGCTCGTGATAGATCTCGTCGGATGCGGTGACTTCGCCGCCGGGGGTGTCGAGGTCGATGATGATCGCCTTCACGCAGTCGTCCTTCGCGGCGGCCTGGATGAGCTTCACGATGGCGACGGAGTTCGCGACGCCGGAGGCCGCGTAGCTGAAGGAATCGGTGTTCCGCGTGATCTCGCCCTTCACGTCGATGACGGCGATGCAGTTGACCGCGTCGCGGTTGCCGCTGACGAACTCGGTGGTGTAGGAGTCTTCGCCCGAGGTCTTGCCCTCGCTCGCGACCAGTGCGGCGACCCCGCCGATGGCGACGCTGAGGGCGAAGGAGAAGATGATGCCGATGAGGATGACGATGGCGACGACGATCAGGCAGCCGCGGAGAAATCCGCCGGAGGAATTGGAGCTCATGTTGGGTGTGTACCTTTCTTGTGTGGGATATCTTGTTGTTGGTTCGTTGTCGTTCGCGAGGTTGGTTCGAGGTGGATCACGGGGCGGACGCCTTGCTGGTCGCCGCTTCGGCCCGGATGGCCTCGATGCGGGACTTTACGATCTCCCGGGCCTCCGGCTCGAGGTCGCCGAGGTCGGCCGTGAGGTAGACGTTTTCCGCCGCCTTGAAATCGCCTTTCGCGCGGTGTTCGCCGGCTGCGCGGTCGAGCGGAGCCAGGAGCCGCGCGACGGCCGCTTCCGAGGAGGTTTTCAGTCGTTCGATTTTCGCTTCGGCGGCTTCGGAGAAAAGCGGATTGGCGAGGTAGTTCTCCAGGTCCTCGATGGCGTGCCGGTACCCGGAGCCGTTCGCGAGGGCGCGGTCGGCGTCGGCCATCACGCCGTCGAAGAGTTCATGTTCGCGTTCGTAGTAGTCCTGGTCGACGATGAGGACATCGCCGTCCTGCATCGACTTCGCAGTCGCTTCGCGAATCCGGCGCGAAGAGTCGTCCTGCGGGGCGGAATCGAATACGGAGGTGGCCTCCGGTATCTGAGCGGGGGCGGGGCGTTCCTGCGGCTTGTGGCGTTTCAGGAACGCCAGCATGAGCCCGAGAATGAGGATCATCAGGAGCAGGACGATGGCGGCCATGACGGGGAATCCCGGGCGGTTCCGCCGGGCCGAAGTCTGCGCGGAGCCGAACGGCTGCGGGAGATTCGCAGGTTCCGCGCCGCAGGTGGTTGAGGGCAGGGGAGAATCGGCGAGGAATGCCTCCAGATCGGCGAGCAGTTCCCCCGGTGTCTGGTAACGGTCCTCCGGAGATTTCTGGAGGCAGCGGAGCACGATGTAGTCGAAGTCGATGGGAATGCCCGGGACGTACGCGCTCGGGACCAGCGGCTCCACGGAGAGGTGCATGCGGCGGAGTTCGGTCCGCGCGACCGTTTCGAACGGCAGGCGTCCGGCCGCGAGGTGGTAGAGTGTGACGCCGAGGGAATAGATGTCCGACCGCACGTCGCAGTCCTCCGAATAGAGATACTGCTCCGGGGACATGTATTCGAGCGTGCCGAATCCGGTCATGGGAAGCCCCTGGACCTGGAAATCCTCGTCCAGCACGCGCGCGCCGTTTCCGGGCAGGCTGGCCGTGTCGAGCTTGGCCAGCCCGAGGTCGGTGAGCTTGTACTGGCCGTCGGCGGAGATCATGATGTTGTCCGGCTTCACGTCCCGGTGCACGATGCCGAGTTTCGCCGTGGCGGTCAGGGCGCGGCAGACCGCCGCTCCGATCTCAGCCGCTTCCCTCGGTGTGAACTTCTTGTGCTCGATCAGCTTGTCGCCGAGCGTTTCGCCGGGGAGGTACTCCATGACCAGGAACGGCACCCCGGAGGCGTCCTTGCCCGCCTCGTAGACTTTCACGATGTTCGGGTGGACCGCCTTCGCGTAGATGCGGGACGCCTGGTAGAAGAGGTTTCGCGCCGCCTTGTTCCCCGCGAAATCCGGCAGCAGCGTCTTCACCGCCACCGGGATGCCGAGTTCGGGGTGGACGCCCTCGTAGACGCAGCCGGATCCGCCGCGCCCGATGAACCGTTTGATCGGATAGCGGCCGATGGTCTCCGGCGGCTTCTGATCGGGCAGGGAATACTCCTCGATCACGGTCGATTCGTCGATCTGGAATACGTTGCGGCAGGAGCAGACGACGTTTCGCCCGTGGTCGACATGGGCGATTTCGCTGACGCGTTTGCATCTGGGACAACGTATTTTCATGGCGTGAGGTCAGGTCTTTCTGGAGCGGATGGCCTGGAGCGAGGAGTCGATGAAGCGGATTACGTTCGCGGCCGCCTCCGGCTGGGCCATGGCGAGCGCGCCCTTTCCGGCTTCGCGGAACTTGCCGGGATCGTTCAGGAACTCCGCGAGGATGGAGCGGAAGAGTTCGGGCGAACATTCGGAGTTCGCCACGATCCGGGCGGCTCCGGTCTGCGCGAGCAGTTTCGCGTTGTCGTCCTGGTGTCCCTCCGCCGCGTAGGGGTAGGGGATCAGGATGGCGTAACGTCCGAAGATGGCGAGTTCGGAGACGGTGCTGCCGCCTGCCCGGCAGACCACCAGGTCGGCCGCTGTGTAGAGATTCTGCATGTCGGAGGCGGATTCGAGCGTGAGGGCGTCGATGCCGCAGGCGGAGTATTTGTCGTGGATTGCCTCGAATTTGCCCGGGCCGGACAGGTGGATCACCTGGAGCGAATGTGCCGCCGGATGGTCCATCGGGATCGTGAAATTCTCGTTGATGGCCGCCGCACCGAGCGAGCCGCCGAAGACCAGCACGACCGGGCGGTCGGGCGTGAACGCCGTGCCGCGGGTGGCGTTGATGCGCGCGATGGCCTCGGCTTTGGACGCGGGGACGTCCTCCAGCAGGGATTTGCGGAGCGGGAGCCCTGTCACTTCCGCAGGACAGCGGAGCGTGTCGGCGTTGACCGCCGGGAACGACAGCGCGAGTCCTGCGGCGACGCGGCTGAACACGCGGTTGGATTTGCCGATGCGGGCGTTTCCGTCGTGCAGGAAGAGCGGGACGCCGGTGAACCACGCCGCGAGGGAGGCCGGGATCGAGGGGAACGCGCCCATGGAGAGGACGGCGTCCGGCTTGAACTCGCGGAAGATGGCTTTCGCCTCGCGGATGCCCCGGGTCTGCTGCGAGAGGAACCGCCATGCCCCGGACGGGTTCTTCGCGAGCGGCGCGCAGGAGACGCGGCGGTATTCGATGCCGTTCGAGGACGCGGTTTTGGACTGTTCGTCGAAATGCTTGCCGCCGAGGATCAGGAGCGCCTGGCCTCCGGCGTCCCGGAACGAGCACGCCGTGCTCAGGCCCGGATTGAAATGGCCTCCGGTGCCCCCGCAGCTGATGATGAGACGTTTCAATTCTTGCATGATGGACTCCGTGTTATGAGGATTGCTCCGTTCCTCCGGAGCGCGAGGTGTGCCCGAAAGGAAGGCGTTTCCGTACCCAGGCAAGGAGTTTGTCCGGGTAGTCCGGGATGGCCGAATCGATCGCGACGGCCGCGACGCACGCGGACGCCAGCAGGCACGCGAGCAGATTGCTGCCGCCGTAGCTGATCATCGGGGCGGGCATGCCCTTGGTCGGGAACGCAGCCGAAATCACGCCGATGTTGATGAGCGCCTGCATGCCGATGAAGATGCTCATGCCGAACGCGGTCAGCATGCCCTGACGCGTGCGGGCCTTCGCGCTGATCCGCAGGCCCACGTAGACCAGGATCAGGTATGCCACGATGACCGTGAGGAGCGTGGCGAATCCCAGCTCCTCGCCCACGATCGACAGGATGAAGTCGGTGTGGTTCTCCGGCAGGTACATCAGCTTCAGGCGGCTCTCCGTGAATCCGACCCCGGTCCAGCCGCCCGACCCGAGCGCGAGCAGCGAATTCCACAGCTGGTAGCCCGAGGTCATCCTCCAGCGTTCCGCGTCCAGGAACACTGTGAGGCGTTTCCAGCGCATCGCGTCGAACTCGCGGATGAAGAAGAACGCCAGCGGCGGAAGCAGGACCGCGAACGGCAGGATGTAGCGCAGGCGCATCCCGGCCACGAAGAGGATCAGCAGATACAGCGACGCCAGCAGGACAGTCGTCCCGAGGTCTTCCCCGAGCAGGACCAGCAGGATCACAGGCCCCACGAAGAGCCCGGAGGGGAACATGATTTTCTTGAAGGGCGCGCTCTCCAGCAACCTGGTGCGCGAGGACAGGAAATTCGCCATGAAGAGCGTGATGACCACTTTGCCGAGCTCGGACGGCTGAAGCGTGAGCCCGGCCACCTGGATCCATCGCCGGGCGCCGTTGATGGGTTTGCAGAAGAGCGCCCACACCAGCAGAAGCGCCAGCACCGCCATCATCAGCGGGCTCCATTCGCAGAGGCGCTTATATCCGAGCGCGACGGCCGCGGCTCCCCCGACCAGCCCGATGCACATCCACATGAGCTGCTTCCGGAAATACGAGCTGCCCTGCATGACGAACGAGGTGGAGTAGAGCATGATCAGCCCGAACAGCGTGATCATGAATGCGAACAGGATAAAGACTACGAGCTCGGGCAGGGCCGGTTTCTTCGGCGGCTCCAAATCCTTCGCGTCGGACTGGGATTGAATGGGCGGACGGGGTTTCATATTGGCTGTTCTGGGCGCGTGTAGACTCCTGAAAAAACGTGATATGATAACCTAATCCATTTTTCCCGCAGTACAACCCGAAATCCGACTTTTTTTATAAAAAAGTCAAAAAAACTTTTGCCCGGTACGTTTCCCGCTTGAAATCCGGGCCGGAACGGGGCATATTATCTGCCGGTCTTTCACCGTCCCGGCTCCGGCCGTGGCAGAAACGCAGAAAACGTCCATCCCCGCTCGAAAAAACATGTTCCGCCGTCTGATCTCAGCCTTGTTGTTCGCATCGTTCGCGCTCGTCTCCGCTTCGTGCCGGAGCGCTGCGGACGAGGTCGAACCCGCCTGCATCCCGGAGTTCATGGAGATCGGGGACTGCGTGTTCGACCGGCCGTGTCTGCTGGTGACCCCGGACGGCCTCGGGGAACTCCCGGAGGCGATCCGCGTCGAGGCTGCGAAACACTGCGGCAAGCCCGGCGTGGCCGTGGTCGTATCCTCGCTCCGGCCGCGGTATCTGCGGCTTCTGCGGAGCCAGGGACGCCTGATCCTCGGAACCGTCGAGCTCAATCCTTCGGTGAAGACCGCCTATCTGTGCGTGCTGAGCGGACTCGGCGACGAAGCGGACGCCATCCGGTCGGTTTCGGTCGAGAACGCCGACTCGCCGGATACGTGGAACCTCGGCGTCTTCGTGAAGCGTTATCCCGAGCTCGCGGCCCGGCTCGGCGAAGTCCCTTCCGACGACCCGCGCCGCGAACGGCTCGCATCCGAGGCCGCGAAGCTCCTGAGCCTCGGCTCCACCCGGACCATGCTGGAACGCCATTCGACGGCCGCCCGAACCGACGGCAGGCTCCAGGAGGCCGAAGAGGACGAACGGCGCCAGATCGGGGTCATCGAAGCGATCCTGAGCTCGAATTGAGCCGGATCCGTCCCCGGGGTACAAAAAAAACGCACGGAAGTCCGATCTCGCAAACTTCCGTGCGTTGTGTTTTCTTGTTTTTGAACTCGTCAGGCGGGGGTGACGGCTGCGACCGTGAGGCAGGCCGCAGCCCGGTTGTCCGCACATTCCAGGACCCGGAACGATTCCGGCAGGAACACGGTCCCGCCGACCTCGACGCCGTCCTGCGGAAAGAGCGCCTGGAGCGTGTCGAACTGCGTCCAGACGGATACCGCGCGGGCGTCGCCGCGTCCTTTCAGCCGGTCGATCAGGACCAGCTGAAATCTCTGGCGTCGCGTGAGGGTGCTGTCCTCGACCTCGCCGTCACCCGCCAGGATCAGCACGCAGGGAGGCATCAGGCCGGGCGGGACGGATCGTCCCGCAGCGATCTGCTCGGGCGTGACGCCGGCGGCAAATCCGGTCGCCGCGAACGTCCCGGAGACGCGTGCTTTCAGGTTTTCCGCAATGGTCGCCGTGGCTGTCATGGCTCGTCCTCCCCGTTTTCATCCTCCGTGCGACCGGGGCGCGTGAGCGTGATCCCGAACCGCGCAGAGATCTCCGCCGGGTCGGCGTCCAGCCCGGCCCGGTGCAGCGTCTCCACGATCCCCGCGAAGACCGCGCGGTCCTCCTGGGCGGAGTCGTGGAACCGCAGGACGGGGACGGCCGCCGCATCGCCGAAATTGAATCTGGTCCAGGGGACGGCGAGCTGGGTGCGGATGGTGGCCTCGAGGGCGCGTGCGTCGGCCTCCAGCAGGTCGCTCCTCACGCGGGACTGCGCGTCGCCGCCGGAGAGCCCGCCGGAATCGGACGAGCTCGCGAGCTGGCCGAGGATGACTTTCGTGATGGCCTGCGAGGTGTATTCGAGCAGTTTGAAATACACGTCGCCGCCGGAGTTCGATGCCTGCAGGAGCTCGAGCTCGGTCGACTTCGTGAAGACCCCGCCGCCGTTCGGCCCGAAACTGCGGATCAGGTTCCGCATCACTCCGCGCTCGTTCTCCCACGCGTTCCGGTCGACCTTCGCCACCACGAACGGCATCCCGTAGCGTTCCACGAACGACACCAGGTCCTTCACGGGGTAGTTCTGGAAGACGTGCAACCAGAGCAGCGTGCGGATGAGTCCCGCGCGGGCGGGGTCGCCGGCGTTTCCGTGCGTGTGGACGATGAATTTGGCCGGGGGCAGGGGGATCCCCTCCGGGTGGTCCGTCGTCGTCAGAAGGGGCGTTTCCGAGCCGCGGTAGGTGAAATGCCATCCGCCCACGGGTTTGAATCCGCACAGCGAGCCGCCGGGTCCCCAGACGATCTCGGCTGCGGCCAGCGGCGCGATCACGGCGTCCATCAGGAGCCCGGTCAGGCCGTGGAACGATGCGAGGCCGGGTTCCGCGCCGCATCCCCGCAGAGCGTCCGCGAAGGCCTCCGCGGCGCGTTTGGAGCTGCTTCGCGCGTCGCCGGGCTCGACGGTCCAGTCCAGCCCGGTCACGGCGCTTTTCCGCACCTGCATGGCCAGGATCACTTCCCAGTTGCGTTCCTGGATTTCCCGCGCGGCGATGGCCAGTTCCGCGATGTCGCCCTCGTTGGCCGCCTCCAGGATGCGTGCGGCGTTTACCGGCGTATATTCCCCGGTTTGAAGTCCACGGGCGCGGTCGCCTGGTTCGGCCGTGATCCAGCGTCCCGGAGCGGGCCGGGCGGTCCCTGCAGCCGGGGTCCCTGCGGAATGTTTGAGTTTCATGTTCGGATTCCTTTCTGTTGAAGGTTGTGACTGGTCGGTTTCAAGGCCTGACGCCGAGGATGGAGGACAGGCGGTCGGCGATCTCCGCGCCGTCCACGCGGGACCACTCGTCCCTGCGCCGGTCGAGCAGTTCGTTGTACTGGAGCCGGGCGTTTTCGACGGCTTCGCGCAGGCAGACGTTCTCCTCGGCCAGCGCGGCTACGCGTTTGCGCAGCACGGTGTTCTGCCCGTCGGAGACGGATTTCGAGAGTGTGACGGCCGACCGGACGAGGCGTTCGATGGTCTTCGGATCGTCGGTCGTGGCGTCCGTACATTCCCGGACGAGTTTCAGCAGGTCGATCTTGAGTTCCTCCGCGATCGCCCCCGTGGCCTCGCAGTCCCGGAGCAGCGCCGCCGACAGCCGCACGTCCTCGTAGGTCCGGTTCGTCTTCTCGCGTTCCTCCGCGATGGTCCTGAATTCGCGCGAACTCCTGAACCTGGTCACGGCCGCCGGCGTCAGGGACAGCCCGAGCGAAACGAGCGTCCCCGCGACTTCGGGGTGCGCCAGCACGGCACGCGCGGTCGCGCCGTCCAGCAGCAGACATGCGATGCGGTAGCGCAGGCGGAACGGGAGTCGTCCGAACTGGGAAGGCGGTTTCGTTTTCTTTTGCGAACGGGGCAAACCCATGGTTCCTCCTTTTGGACACCTCTGCACATTTGTCCTGATAGATGCCCTTTTGTGTTGAGGGCATCTCTCAAAATTGGTATTCGGCGGCTTTTCGCGTCCGGACCAAGTCCAACTGGCAAGATTTTCGGTGGTTGCCTTCAGGCAGCCACGCTCAAATCTTCCTGCATTGGTTCTTTTGGTCCATGCGCTGAAAATCCATCCGATCGAATTTTCAGAGATACCCTTGACAAAGTCTCTCACAAAAGGCCGGGAACCCCGCGGAACGGCCTCGCGCGGAGCGCAGGACGTTGAAACATCAAGCGCCTGCGCCGGACAGCCGCGCCTGCTTCAGTCCCGCTGAAACCCGGTTTCCGGGCGCAAAAAAAGGACGGACTGCGGTGGTCCGTCCGAATGTCAGGCTGAGCGCCCGGACCATCCCGAGGGACGCCGGGCGGACATCGTCACTTCTTGTATTCCTTGGCGAATACGAGGCTGGTGACTTTGTCTTTGCCCTTGTCGTAGTAGAAAATGAGCGTGCCGGTGACGTTCTGGCCCTTCCAGCTGAACGTGTACGGGAGGATCGTGCTGCCGGTCGCGTCGGTGGCGAGCTTGATGCGGGAGAAGACGTAGGGCAGGGAGTCTTCGGAGACGGTGTTCTCGAGGCTGTCGGCCTTGGCGACCGCGGCCTTCAGCGCTTCCGCCGCTTCGTCGCGTTTGGTCTGGAGCTCGTCGCGGTCGTCGTCGGTGGCGTTCTTCAGTTCGGCCTGGGCTTCGTTGAAGACTCTTTCGGCCTCCTTCACTTCTTCCTGGGCTTTTTCGGCTTCGCCGGAACCCGCGATCTGCTGCGGTTTCGTCTTGCCGTTGAAGATGTTCGTGAACGCGGATCCCTTGTCTTCGGCGGCGTGGCCGTACTGTTCGGTCAGCGCGTCCTTGAACTGGAGGAAATCCTGGCGGGAGCAGTCGCCCATCATGTAGACGACCTTCGAGAGGCCGTTCGAGACGTAAATCAGGTCGATGCTGTTCGGGCAGATGGGCAGGCCGATGTCGATGTCGTCGCCGAGGGAGAAGTCGATGGTGTCGCGTCCGAGCGCCGGCCGGATGTACGCGAATTCGGGTTCGCGCCAGAGGGCGTAGCGGGTATCGGCGATGGTGAATCCCCAGCAGGCGTTCTTATAACCGCAGTCGGCGTCGATGCCGGCGAAGTTGTCGTTGGCGTCCTTCTTCTGTTCCTCGGCCTTCGCGACGACTTCTTCGTACTTGGCGTGGGACTGCGCGTTGTTCTCAATCTTGATGGCGTCGTTGACCGCGACGACCGGGAGGGTCTTCTCGCCGCCCGCGGGCTTGACCTCGGCGATGGTGTCGCCGCCGTCGTCGTCGATGACCTCGATGTCGTCAGTCGTATCGCTGGGCTTCACGTCGGTCCTGGCGGGTTTCGGACGGGTGGAGGACTGGGCCTGTTTGGCCTTCTCGCGGAGCAGACGGTCGATGTAGTTCTTCGCGACTTCCTGCGCGGTTCCCCAGTGGTCGGTCTGCACGTCGTAGATGTAACCGGCGGATTCGTTGCGCTTGAAGATGTCGGCTTTGAGCTTGTCGTAGCAGTCCTGGATCTTCTCGATCTTGAGGCGCTTGATGAGGTGCTCGTGGGTCTCTTTGTAGCGTTCCCGCATGTACTGGTTCTTGCGGGGATCGAACCGGGAGCGGACCTCGTCGCTGAGGTCGACCAGGTTGATGACCTTGTCCTCGACCGTGATGGCATTTTCCGTCACGCGGTACAGGATGCCGTTCACGGAGAAGCGTTTCGGGCCCATGTTGTAGTTCACGTTCACCTTGTCGCCGACCTTGTAGAGCGGGAATTCGGCTTCGGCTTCGGCCTCGACCACGGCGGAGAGGTTCTTGTCGTCGGAGCCGTATTCCTGCTCCACGATCCTCGTCGCCTCGTCGTTCAGCGCCTTCAGGTCGACTTTTTCGAGCGGGACGGACGGGACGAGCGGCATCTGTTCCGAGATCTCGTTCATGATGGAACGGACGATCGTGGAGTCGCCGAGGTCCTCGGAGGAAGCGTAGCCGTCGACCGTGCTCTTCACGAGGTCGATGCGGTGGTTGGAGAGCTGATATTTCGCGGCTTCCGCGAGAGCCTTCTCGGACTTCTGGGCGGTCGTCCTCGTGCCCGTATTCGATTTCGTGGCGGACGTGGAATTCTGCTTCGTGCCGGTCTGAGCGGCGGCCGCGCCGTTCGCTCTGCCTGCTCCGGGGGCTCCTCCTCCGAATCCAGCGGGCGCTCCGCCCATGCCGGGGCCGAATCCTCCGGGGGCTCCTCCTCCGAATCCCGCGGGCGCTCCGGCTCCCATTCCTGCGGGACGGCCGGGCATCTGGGGCACCCCGCCCTGCGCGAAGACCTGCGGAACTGCGAGCAGCACGGCACCGGCGGCGATCATGCTTCCAAAAACCCAAGTCGTGTTCTTCATGATATCTTTCCTCATATAGTCGGTTTGTGGATCTGTTCAAAACGGTGGTCCCGGGCGATTTCGTCAAAAAAAACTCCGGAAACATCATACTTTAACTTGATTCCTGCGAGTTTTCAAGCTATAATATGAAAAGATTTGGCTTTTTTTTGGGAAAAAACCTCTTTCCGCCCATTTCCCCCCTGAAAACGAAAGGACGCCCCGTGAGTGGTAAAACCTGTTTTGTCGCGACGCTGACCCCCGCGCAGATGAAATCCCTGCGCGAACAGCTCGCATCCATATCCGCCTGGGAATTCTCCGACGGTCCCTACATGCTCTTCAAGGCTTCGCGCGAAAAAACGCAGGTCGCCGCCTACCGCAGCGGCAAACTCGTCGTGCAGGGAGCAGGCACCCCGGAATTCGTCGAATTCGTGCTGGAGCCGCTGATCGGCGGACCGGCCGTCGACGAGGCGGAACCGCCCCCGCTGCTGGAGTTCAAGGACCCCCACGCAGGGATCGACGAGAGCGGCAAGGGCGATTTCTTCGGCCCGCTCGTCGTGGCGTGCGTGTTCGTCGGGGACGCCGGAGTCGCCGCCAGGCTCGCGAAGGCCGGAGTCCGCGACTCGAAGGCCATCAAGGACGATTCGAAGATCGCCGCGCTCGCCGAGACCGTGAAGACAGCCGTCGGCGGCAAGTTCGGCGTCGTGGTCGTCGGCCCCGAGGCGTACAACCGCACCTACGAATCCATCGGCAACCTGAACCGGCTCCTCGCGTGGGGACATGCGCGCGCCCTCGAGAATATGCTCAAATTCGCCCCCGAATGTCGTCACGTGATCTCCGACCAGTTCGGCGACAAACGCCTCGTCGAGAACGCCCTGCTGAAAAATGGCCGCGCCGTGCGGCTGGAACAGTTCCCGAGGGGCGAACGCGACGTCGCGGTCGCGGCGGCTTCGATCCTCGCGCGGGCGGAGTTCGTGCGGCGTCTCGCGAAACTGGAGGAGGAGGCCGGATGCGCTTTGCCGAAGGGGGCCGGGACCGAGGTCGACAGGACCGCGTCGCATCTCTTCCTCGCCGGTGGCGAAGCCCTGTTGCGGAAGTTCGCGAAGATGCACTTCCGCACCGCCCGGAAGGCAATGGGCCTGCCGCCGGACTGATCGCGTCATCATCTCTTCCCGTGTCCGAGCGAAGCCGGACACTGCCGGAATCCAAGCGCAAGCTTGGGGAAAGCGCGTTTTTTTCACGAAATAAGATTGCTTTTTCCGCGTGACGGTGCTATATTGTTATGATGTGCATGTTCTTCTCACAACCCCAATCAGAAAGGACAACCAGATGGTCAACTACAAAGATCTCGGACTGGTCAACACCCGCGACATGTTTCGCAAGGCCATGGCCGGCCACTACGCCGTCCCCGCTTTCAACTTCAACAACATGGAACAGCTCCAGGCGATCATCGCCGCGTGCTCCGAAGAAGAGTCCCCTGTGATCCTGCAGGTCTCCAAGGGCGCCCGCAACTATGCGAACCAGACGCTCCTCCGTTACCTCGCCCAGGGTGCCGTTGAATACGCCCGCGAGATCGGCGGCGGCAAGGTGATCCCGATCGCCCTCCACCTCGACCACGGCGATTCCTTCGAACTCTGCCAGAGCTGCATCGAGTTCGGTTTCTCCTCCGTCATGATTGACGGCTCCTCCAAGTCGTTCGACGACAACATCGCCCTGACCAAGAAGGTCGTGGAATACGCTCACCAGTACGATGTGACCGTCGAAGGCGAACTCGGCGTCCTCGCGGGCGTCGAAGACGAAGTCAAGGCCGAACAGCACACCTATACGCGTCCGGAAGAAGTCCAGGCCTTCCTGAACGGCACCGGCGTCGACTCCCTCGCCATCTCCATCGGCACCAGCCACGGCGCCTACAAGTTCAAACCCGGCACGGATCCCCGCATCCGCCTCGACATCCTGAAGCAGATCGAAGAGCGCATCCCCGGTTTCCCGATCGTCCTCCACGGCTCCTCCTCCGTCCCGCAGGAATACGTCCAGATGATCAACAAGTACGGCGGCCAGCTCAAGGACGCCATCGGCATCGGCGAAGACCAGCTCCGCGAAGCCTCCAAGTCCGCAGTCTGCAAGATCAACATCGACTCCGACGGCCGTCTCGCCATGACCGCCGGCGTCCGCAAGGTCCTCATGGAAAAGCCCGCGGAATTCGATCCCCGCAAGTATCTCGGCCCCGCCCGCGATATGCTGAAGGAACTCTACAAGCACAAAGTCATCAACGTGCTCGGCTCCGCCCACCACGCTTTTGATTGATTCGCATCCCGCGAACTTCCAGCCGCTTCCTCTTCACGGGGGAGCGGCTTTTCTTTTGCTTTATTTCCTTTCGCGCGCGGGTTTCTGCTTGATTTTTTCAGTTTCTATGCTAAAATATAACAATCCATCATCGTCTTTTATCACCTTTTATTTGCGAAAGGACAAGTATCAGCATCATGTCACAACCCCAAAAGCCCCGTAAGACGCTCTCGAATCCCCTGTCCTGGTGGATCCTCAACATCCTGACGACCTGCTTCATCGCCACCGCCATCGCCGCTTTCGCGATCCGGTCGGCCCGGTCCTCCGGCAACGTCCAGATCCTCCGTCTGGGGCACGGTCTCTCCGCCGACCACCCGGTCCATCAGGCCATGGTCTTCATGTCCGAACGTCTCCGCGAGCTCTCGTCCGGCACGATGGTGCTGCAGATTTACCCGAGCGGCATGATCGGCTCCGAGGACGAATGTTTCAAGCAGGCGCAGAACGCCCAGATCGAGTTCGCGAAGTGCTCCGCCGCAGTGCTCGACGGCTCCGTGCCCGAATTCCAGGTCGTCGGCGCGCCGTTCCTCTTCCGCGATTCCGACCACTTCTGGGCGGTCATGAACGGCGAGATCGGCAAGTCCCTCCTGAAGAAGATCGACAGCCTGATGGGCATCTGCTACTTCGACGCAGGCGCACGCAGCCTCTACACCACGAAGAAGCCCGTGCGGTCGGTCGAAGACATGAAGGGCCTGAAGATCCGCACGCAGAAGAGCTCCATCGCCATGCAGTCCATGGAGGCCCTCGGCGCTTCCCCGACCCCGATCTCCTGGGGCGAACTCTACACCGCGCTCTCCCAGGGTACCGTCGACGCCGCCGAGAACAATATCCCGAGCTTCGTGACCGGCCGCCATTTCGAGGTCTGCAAATACTTCATCTTCACGGAACACCAGCGCGTCCCGGACGTGCTCGTGATGAGCCGCAAGATATGGGACGGCCTTTCCGCCGAGCAGCAGGGCTGGATCGAAAAAGCCGCCGCGGAGGCGAACGCGTTCCAGCGGGAAGCCTGGCGCAAGTCCGAGGAGGTCAACGAGAAGATCGCCCGCGACGCCGGCGTCGAATTCATCACCGTCGACCGCGAGCCCTTCATGGAGCTCTCGAAGCCCATTTACGACGCGTTCCCCGCTGAACTTCGCGAACTGGCCGAACGGATCAGGGAGGTCAAGTGATGCGGAGACTTCATGATATCATGGTCAGGCTCCTGAGCTTCCTGCTGGAGACAAGCATGGCGGTCCTGGTGCTTGACGTGCTGCTCGGCGTCGTCTCGCGCTACGTCGTGGGCAAGCAGGTCTCCTGGACCGAGGAACTCGCCTGCCTCCTGCTCGTCTGGTCGTCGTTCTTCGGCATCGCGCTCGCGTTCAACAGCCGTTCCCACCTCGGAATCGACCTCATCGTGAACATGATGCAGGCCGCCCCCCGCAAGACAGCCGCCACGATCGCGCATCTCGTGACCCTCGCGTTCACCGTCGTCGCTTTCCTCTACGGCGGATGCTTCCTGCTGCACAAGGCGATGTTCGTCACGCGGAACGTGATGCCTGCGCTCCAGATACCGGACGCCGTGATGTACCTGCCGATCCCGATCTGCGGCCTCTTCATCCTCTACTTCGAAATCTGCAATTTCGCCGCCGATCTCCGCGGCACGGACGGAAAGGAGGCGTGACGCTATGGAATGTGTAGGTTTCATCCTCGCGCTGATCTTCTTCTCGCTGCTCCTCCTGAACGTCCCGGTCGCGGTCGCAATCGGCTCCGCCACCATGCTCGGCGTGGCCGTCGCGGGCGGCACGTTCCGCCCCGAGATCATCGTGCCCGAACGCATGATGTTCGGCATCAATTCGTTCCCCCTGCTCGCCATCCCCTTCTTCGTGCTCTCCGGCATCCTGATGGGGCGCGGCGGTATGGCGCGCCGTCTGATCGACTTCGCTTCGGCGCTGGTCGGCCATCTCCCCGGCGGCCTGGCGTACGCGAACACCATCACCTGCATGCTCTTCGGCTCGATCTCCGGTTCCGCGGGCGCGGCCGTCGCCAGCGTCGGCGGCTTCATGGTGCCGGAAATGGTCGCGAAAGGCTATGACCGCAACTTCTCGACCGCCCTCACGACCACCTCGGCCACCACCGGACTCGTGATCCCGCCGTCGAACATCATGATCGTGTACGCCGTGGCCTGCGGCTCGGTTTCGATCGCGGCGATGTTCCTAGCCGGCGTCATCCCCGGCATCGTGATGGGTCTGTGCATCATCCTCGCCTGCGTCGTGCATGCGGTCCGCTCCGGCGCCAAGTTCGAAAAACGCGTCCCGTTCTCCGTCCTCTGGACCACGTTCCGGCGCGCCTTCCTGAGCCTCTTCCTGATGGTCATCATCATCGGCGGCATCCTGAAGGGCATCTTCACCGCCACCGAGGCGGCCGCCGTCGCCGTCGCGTACGCCTTCGTCCTGAGCGTCTTCCTCTACCGCGAAGTCAAGTTCAGGGACCTCCCGGGGATCCTGAAGGAAACCGGCATCACCACCGCCGTCGTGATGTTCCTGATCGGTGTCAGCTCCTCCATGAGCTGGATCATGACCGTCGCGGACATCCCCGGCACCGTGAGCGCCTGGATGATCTCGCTGTCCTCCAGCCCCGTCGTGATCCTCGCCTTCATCAACATCCTGCTCCTGGTGGTCGGCGCTTTCATGGACATGACCCCGGCGGTGCTGATCTTCACCCCGATCTTTCTGCCCATCGTCCGCGCGTTCGGCATGTCCGACATCCAGTTCGGCATCATGATGATCGCGAACCTCTGCATCGGTCTCTGCACGCCCCCGGTCGGCACCTGCCTCTTCATCGGCTGCGGCATCGGCAAGACCTCGATCGCGAAGGTCACTCCGTCGATGATCCCCTTCTGGATCGCGATGGTGGTCTCCGTGGTCCTCATCACCTATATGCCGTTCCTCTCCGACTGGCTGCCCAGCCTGCTCGGCAAGTAACGCCATCCAACAGGACAGGCATACAATTCGGCCGCCGGTCTTTCGTGGACCCGGCGGCCGTTTTTTGCGTCGATTTCGGGGGAGGGGGCTCAGGGGCGTTTTTCGAGGGACGGGACCGCGCCTTCCTCAAGCGAGGAGAAGTCGATCTTCGCGTTTGCGATCCTGAGGCGTTTCGCGAACGCACATTCGGTGTCCTGCAGTTCGCATCCGCCGTCGGCCTTTCCGCAGCCGCAGGAGCCGTTCGCGAGCCCTTTCGGGCAGATTTCCGGGCAGACGTAATCCGTCATCGGCAGGCGGCACATGTCGCACGCCCGGCACGACGCCAGCAGTTTCTTCGTGAGACGGCGTTCCTTCGCGGGCAGCTTGTCCGCGTTGGAGAACAGCGCCCCCGAGAGGTTCTGCCGGAACCGTTCCCCGCGCGTCATCGGGGCGATGCCCGGCGCGAGCGTGAGTTGTTCGGCGGGCCGGTCGGTCTCCAGCAGCTTGTCGAAGAGATAGAATTCGTGCGGATAGGGGGCCATGTCCAGCCGGTCGTAATACTCCATGTAGGCGGCGCGCCAGTCCTCGAAAGACTGGAATTCGCGGAACGCCTCGCGGATCTTGTTGAAAATGGTCTCAAGCAGAGAGACGTTCGTGACGCCCGCGATCTGAACGGCGCTGAATCCGAGCAGACGCGCCCCGGCCGCGTGGATCTGGATGCGGCGGAGCTGGGCGGCCTCGAACTGCGCGGACGAGTGGTCGCGTTCCGCACGCAGCAGCGACTCGAAATCGGGCGAGATGTGCACGCCGTGGAACGCCCCGGAGCAGAGCTGTTCGGCGTTGTCCGGGGTCAGGAAGAGCAGGCGCGCCACGGTCGGGATGTTGATCTCGCGCCGCGAGAGGTTCCAGATGAGCTCCTGGAGCTTCATCATGTCCCAGCCGTACTGCGAGACCAGATAGTCCGCGCCGTTTGCGAGCTTGCGGAACATCTTGAACGACTGCGCGTAGGCCGATTCCGGGGTGTACTGGAAGGGATTCACGACCGCTCCGGCCGAGATGGACGGCAGTTCGGCGCGCCGGATTTCGCCCAGCAGGTTCACGCTCTCGAGGAACGCGTGTTTGCGGGTCTGCGCGGCGGTTTCGCCCCGGACGGCCGCGCCGGTGACGGCGCAGAAATTCTTGAAGCCCTCGGAGAACGCGTGGTGCAGGGTCTCCTGAATGTCCTTCGCGGTCTTGTCGCGTCCGTGCAGATACAGCACATGGCGGTCGCGCGAATATTTGCACAGCTCCGTGGCGAACTGCACCATGTCCAGCGCGTAGCCGGACGGCGACTCGTTGATGAACGCGATGGACGCTTTCGGGTGTTCCTGCGAGTGGATCAGATACTCGAAATCGGAGGCCCTGCGCACGGCGTCCGCCAGCGGCGTGTCCGCCGAGGGGACCGGCAGTTCCGCGAGCATCTGGAATTCCCCGAGGTCGAACCGCTGCTTGAAGCGGTTCTCGTTGGTCCCGTCGAAGTTCATTTCCAGCTGAATGGATTCCCGTATCATGATCTCGTCTTTCCTTCTCCGAAAAATTCGCGGACGTTCGTGATGAACTCCGCGGGGTCGTCTTCCATGATGAACCGCCCCGCCAGGGGCAGGATCACAACTTTCGCGGACGGGAAATACTCCGTCCATTTCCGCAGGGCGCGTTTCGTGTAGAGCCAGTCCTTCGCGCCCCACAGGATCAGGGCGCGTTTCTCCCGCAGCGACCAGATGGCCGTTTCGATCTCGATCATGGACTGCGCGGATTTGTCCTCGGGGGCGCACGGCAGGGAGTTGATGAACTCCATGAGCGCGCAGCGGTCCTCTTTTCTCGGGAACGGCAGCAGATACGCGTCGCGGACGATCTTCGGGTAGCGGTACGGGGGCCGCAGGAAGAAATTGAACTTGTTGACGAGGAGGTTTCCGAGCACCGGGAGCTTGCAGATGCGCAGACGGAAAGGCAGCGAGAAATCGGAGAACGACATGGCGTTCATCACGATGAACGTGTCCACGCTCTCGGGGTGTCTGGCGGCGTAGCCCATGCCGATGGCCGCGCCGCGTCCGTGCATGACCAGCGTGATGTGTTCGCTGACGCCCAGGTGATTGAGCAGGCGCTCCAGGTGCTCGATGTGGTTCTCGATGCGGTAGTCGAAATGGAGCGGCTTGTCCGACATCCCGAATCCGAGCTGGTCGTAGGCGATCACCCGGCGGGTCGTGCGGAATTCCCGGATGACGGCGCGGTAGGCGAACGCCGACATCGGGCAGGAGTGAATCAGGACCATCGCGGGTCCCGACCCCTCGTCAAAATAGCACAGTTTCTGGCCGTCGACTTCGAAATACCGGGCTTCGAACGGGAATATCTCGCGGAATCGTTCCCTGTCCTGTTCCAGACCAGACATGGCGCGACGACGGCCTCCGGATCTGCTCAGTAGCGGTTGCGGGAGCTTCTGCGGGAGCTGCTGCCGTAGCCGTTGTTGCGGTCGCGTTCGCGCTCGCGGCGGCGTTCCTCGCGTTCGCGGCGGGCGTCTTCGACTCTCTGGCGGCGTTCCTCTTCGAGCTGTCTCTGCTTTTCCTCGCGTTCACGCTTGGCCTCTTCGGCCTTCTGCTTGGCTTCTTCCTGCTTCTGCTTGCGTTCTTCGGCGAGCTGACGAGCCTTCTCTTCGCGTTCGCGCTTGGCCTCTTCGGCCTTCTGCTTGGCTTCTTCCTGTTTCTGGCGCTTCTCTTCGGCGGCCTGACGGGCGGCCTCGGCCTTCGCGGAATCGGCGTTGGAACGCAGCGGGGATGCGGCGGCGGACGGGGCCGGCGAATTGGAGGCGGCCGGGACGTTCTTGGACATGTTCACGGTCATGCCGTCGGCGGTGAACATGACTTCCTGGGCGCGGCGGAAGAAATCGATCACGGTGTCGTTGTTCAGCAGGGGATCGAAGCCGTTGAGGAAGATGTCGGAACGGTAGAAGATGGGCAGACGGCCGATGTCGAGGCGCTTCACGTTGAGCTCGACGGGCATGGCGGGTTCATCCTCGCCCTCGGCGGGCTTGATGAGGCTGAAATCGCCGTGCACGGTGTAGATGACCGGCACTTTGTCCTTGATGGAGATCCACAGGTAGATGACCGGCTCTTCCTTCTCGGCGTCGAACGCGACTTCGGCGTTGGTGACTTTCGCGAAGGAGTCGATCTCGGACAGCGGCTGCACGACTTTGCTCTTCAGGATCGCGTTGATCTCGGCATAGCTGAACTTCGTCTGGCCGCCGTTGCCTCCGCGGACGGCGGAGTTGTATTTCTGGTTCACGCTGGCGGCGTTCACGGTCGGCTCTTCGTATTCGCGCAGGCCGCCGTTGTAGAAAATCACGCCCAGGAAGGCCGCCAGGAAGATCAGGAAGATCAGCGTGGAGATCGCGCTTTTGATGCGCTTTTTCGTCTTCTTGAGGAGTTTTTCCTTGTCGACGTCTTTCTGCAGCTTGTTCGGGTCGATGGCGTTCATATCGAGTTTCTCGCCGCATTCACGGCAGAAAATGCTTCCCATCTGGTTTTCGAAGCCGCACTTCTGGCATTTGAACATCATGGTAGGGGGTGCCTTTCCTGGTCTTAGGTAGTGGTTTTGGAACTAGTTCGATAATATAGCATCATAAACCATTTTTATCAAGTCGGTTTCTTGAACTTTTTCTTTTTTTAAGAAAAAACTCTTCTTTCACGCCGTTTCCATTTGAATGTCCCGATTTCGGATGTATAGTTCATGATACGGTTTTTTACAGGAGATTTCGATATGCCGCATCATGAAAAGGAAGCTCCTCCCGAGCAGCAGGAGATGTCGTTCGAGGAGGCCATGGGCAAACTGGAAGCCCTCGTACGTTCCATGGAGAACGGCAACACCCGGCTCGAGGACGTGATCGCGTCGTTCGAGGAGGCCCGGCGGCTCTCCGCCTACTGCCAGCAGAAACTCGAGACCCTCAAGCGCAAGATCGAGATCCTGACCAAGGACGGCCCCGAAGGTCAGACCTGGGCCCCGTTCCAGCCCGAGACCGACGCCGGCGACGGCTTCATCCCGCCCAATGCTCCCGACAGAGCGGATTTCACCGACGGGGACGTCGAAGGCGTGCCCTTCTGACCCGCCCCCACGCAGCAGGACCCCCATGAGCAGACCCCCGAAAAAGATGTCCCCGGAGGATTTCGGCGAGAAGAACCTCACGCCGATGATGAAGCAGTACATGCAGGCGAAAGCCGAGTCCCCCGCCGATTCCATCCTCCTCTTCCGCGCCGGGGATTTCTACGAGATGTTCTTCGAGGACGCCCTGAAGGCCGCCCCGATCCTGGACCTGGTCCTGACCCACCGCGCAGGCAACCCCATGTGCGGCGTGCCCTACCGCGCAGTCGACGCGTACATCCCGAAACTCCTCGACGCCGGGCTGAAAGTCGCCGTGGCCGAGCAGATGGAGGACCCCGCCCTCGCCAAGGGGCTCGTCCAGCGCGCCATCACCCGCATCATCACCCCGGGCACCATCCTCGACGCGACGTTCCTGAAGCCCGGCGACAACAATTTCCTCTGCGCGGTCGTGGCCGAGGACAAGGAAGTCTACGGGCTCGCCTGGCTCGACATCAGCACCGCCGAATTCCAGACCGAACGCCTCGACACCCGCGAGGCTTTCGAGAGCGAGCTCCAGCGGCTCCAGCCCCGCGAATGTCTCCTGCCGCGCACGCTCCACGAGGAGTGGGAACGCGACGGGGGCCGTCCGATGCTGATCCGCCCGATCCTGTGGACCCCCCTCGACGACTGGATATTCTCCTACGAGCAGACCAGCGAGCTCCTGAAACGCCAGTTCTCCGTGGCCGTCCTCGACGGGTTCGGCCTGAAGGACTGCGCATGCGGCGTCCGCGCCGCCGGAGCCGTGCTGCATTACGCCTCCGACACGCTCCGCAGGAATACCGGCCACATCGTTTCCATCCGCCGGAACTACGCCGAAAAATACCTCGGACTCGACCCCGTCTGTCAGCGCAATCTCGAGCTCGTCGAAGCGCTCCACGGCGGAGGACGCGAGGGCACGCTCCTGCAGATACTCGACCGCACCTCGACCGCCATGGGGTCCCGACTCATGAAAAGCTGGCTCCTGAAACCGCTCCGCGAGGTCGACGCCATCGTGGAACGTCAGGACGTGGTCGGGCTCATGAAGGACGAACCGCTCACCCGAAACGAGATCAGGGAGACGCTCCTCTCCATCCGCGACATGGAGCGCCTCACCGCCAAGCTGAACGCCGGAGCGGTCAACCCGCGCGACCTGCTCGCGCTCGCGAACAGCCTGTCCGTCCTGCCCGGGCTGAGGACCATCCTGAACGCCTACGATCTCCCGCTCGTCGAACGCATCCGCGACAGTCTCGGCGACTTTCCCGAACTCACCTCGCGCATCTTCACCGCCATCGCCGACGATCCCCCGGCCGACATGGCCGACGGCGGATTCATCCGCGAGGGCTTCAACCACGACCTCGACATGTTCCGATCCGCCATCACGGACGGCAAGACGTGGATCGCCCAGCTTCAGGCGAAGGAGCAGGAGCGGACCGGCATCAAGACGCTGAAGGTCCACTTCAACGGCGTCTTCGGCTACTACATCGAGATTTCGAAGAGCAACCTCGCGCGCGTGCCCGACGATTACGTCCGCAAGCAGACGCTCGTGAACTGCGAACGCTTCATCACGCCCGAGCTCAAGGAAATGGAGAGCCGCATCCTCGGCGCCTCCGACAAGGCCGTTGCGCTCGAAAAACAGCTCTTCGACGAACTCCGCACCTACGCCCGGACGTTCACCGGCGACATCCAGAAGGCCGCCGCGTCGGTCGCGCGTCTCGACGTGCTCACCGCCCTCGGCGAATGTGCCTCGAAGTACCGTTACTGCCGCCCGCATGTGGCCGACGACGACGTCCTGCACATCACCGCCGGGCGTCACCCCGTGCTCGACGCGAAGATGGAGAACGAACGCTTCATTCCGAACGACACGCTGCTGGACGGAGACGAGAACCGCATGATGATCATTACCGGCCCGAACATGGCCGGCAAATCCACCTACATCCGCCAGACCGCGCTGCTCGTCATTATGGCGCAGATGGGTTCCTTCATCCCCGCCGACGAAGCGCACGTCGGGCTCGTCGACCGCGTCTTCACCCGCGTCGGGGCCATGGACGACCTCGCGCGCGGCCAGAGCACGTTCATGGTCGAGATGATCGAGACCGCGAACATCCTGAACCACGCCACCAGCCGCAGCCTCGTGATCCTCGACGAGATCGGACGCGGCACCAGCACGTTCGACGGCCTCTCCATCGCGCTCGCCGTGGCCGAATATCTCCTCGACCACCCCGCCGCACGCGCCCGCACCCAGTTCGCCACGCATTACCACGAGATGACCGAGCTCGCCCTCACGCGGCGCGGCGTGAAGAATTACAACGTCGCCGTGCGCGAATACGGCGACCAGATCATCTTCCTCCGCCAAATCGTCCCCGGAGCCGCCGACAAGAGCTACGGCATCCACGTCGCCAAGCTCGCCGGACTCCCGAACGACGTGATCGTCCGCGCACGCGAAATCCTCGAAAACCTCGAGGAAAACGCCATCGCCGATGCCGGGATGCCCTCCTACACGCGCCCCATCCTCCGCGAACGCCACGCCAAGTTCCATGTGAAGCGCCCGAAAAAATCCGGCGCGGACACCGCCCCTCAGGACGACGAGCCTGAACAGCCCACGCTGTTCTGACTTTTTGTGAAAAAAAGCTGTTCCCGCTCTTGTCTTTTTCCCGATTTTGAAGTATAATAATATGCAGTCGGCGACCGGCCGCTCATCCTGTTTGTTGTACCACGGCGTCGGTCCAGTCCCCCCCGGACCCGAAAACGGACCTTTATCGCGAGGAATCATCCCATGAAACACAGTAACATGTTGACACGGTTTTCGCTCGGCCTGGCACTGTGCCTGGCGGCCGCTGCGCCCGTCTTTGCGGACAGTCTGCTGGACGTCGTCGAGGCGGCGCAGAACGCCATTCAGAAGAAGTACCCCAGCCCGGACTCCATCGCGCGGAAGATCGCGCTGGAGGAACTTGAGAAGATCGCCCGGAGCGGCCAGACCGACGAGCAGATCGTCCGTGCCATCCTCGAGAAATACCCGGAAGCCACCGCCGAGCAGTCCATTCAGGCCGACCAGAACCTCAACGGCATCCCCGACGAATGGGAGAGGAAATACAACGTCTCCGCGCGGTTCGCCGCCCCCGAATCGGACGAGGACGGCGACGGCTTCAGCCTGATCCGGGAATACAGGGCCGGGACGAATCCCGTCGATCCCCTCAGCCATCCGAAGTACATCACGCAGATTTACTTCACCGCCATCGAACTCGTTCAGATCAACGGGCTGGAGCTCCTTTTCGTCGCTGACCCTTTCAAAGGCAACTATAACAATAACAGGGAAGCCGCGTTCAGCGTGGTGCGGAACAACCGCCAGCGTACGGAGTATGCCCGCATCAAAAACTACTCCGGCACGACGTTCACGAACAATGGCGTTTCCTACTACGTCGACGACATCGTGGATGACCCGAAGACGCATGAGCCCGTCGTCTATATCAAGCGGGACGGCGACAACTGTCGCATCCCCTGCCGCGTCAAGCAGCCGATCTACGACCCGCGGCCCAGGGTGCGGCTCCTCAATCCGCTGGACGCCAAAGTGGTCGTCAGCGGGCTCGGCGACACGTTCAAGCTCGGTTCGAAGCAGACCGGCGAGGAAGAGTACCGGATCGTTACCGCCGACCCCGACGCGAAGATCGTCGCCGTCCAATCCGTCGGCGAGAACCCCGAGGAGTTCAAAATACCGCCCGTGAAGGAGGAGCCCCCCGCCGCGAACCCCCTGGCTCCGAGAAGCCAGCCTCAGGATAAAGAGTGAAACAGCTCGTCTTTATCTTGCTCGGACTGGCGATCGCTGTAATCGCTTGGTTCGTTCTGACGGCGTTCTCTGCGGTCCTCATGAAACAGGACCGTGCCCGTTCGTTCGCGAATGTCTCTCTGATCTGGAACCGCCTGGACGACTATCGGATCACGCACGGGAACTATCCTCCAGCGCAGGACATGACCTCGCTGCTGAAAACGCTGAACCTGTCCGACGGCGACTTTCAGAAAGTCTATTTCGTCGACATCCATTCCGCGGTGTATTACCCTCCGGCTCCGGGGCACGAAGATCCGTATGCCTACCCCGCGGAAACGATTCTGGCATTGCCGATCAATCAGCTTTTTGGCGGCAAAAGAGAGATGATGACCGCGCTGAGAGATGGCGGCATCCGTTGTTTGACGATCGTAAGCCCCATTTCCGCCGTTCCCGGCACACCCGCTCCCGTCTCCGCCCCGGCGCAATAGCCCGCAGCGGACGGCTCCCTTTTTTTGAGGTAAATTCGTTTACGCTCTTGCGGCGCGAAGTGCCGATTGAATCAGGAACTCCGACCTGGTCATGTCGTTTGCCTTGGCGTACTGGTCGATTTCGGACAGCTGATTGGCCTTGGCCGTGATCTGAACCCGGAC
>JAFYBD010000059.1 GCA_017540385.1 Lentisphaeria bacterium | reverse complement strand
TCACGGAGAAGATCGTGTTCTTCGGGTTCGTGACGGCCTGACGCTTGGCGGTCTGGCCGACGAGACGTTCGCCGTTTTTCGTGAAAGCCACGACGGACGGAGTCGTATTGGCGCCTTCCGCGTTGGGGATGATCTTGAAAGTGTTGCCATCCATGACAGCCATGCAGCTGTTGGTGGTGCCGAGGTCGATACCGAGAATCTTGCTCATAGTGTCTGTCCTTTCTCTGAAAAAAGGGTTGATTGTTTTTGATTTTCGATCGTTACGCCAACAGAATAGCATACTTGATGCCAAGTTTTCGAAAAACCGAGAAACTGCTCATTCTGCAACGATTTGCGGAGTCACCGCGTCGAAAACCACCCTGCCCGGACCCTTTTTTGCCTGTCCCAGTGTGTCAAAATGTCGCTCCAAACTGTCCCTTTGGCACATTCCGTGTCCCAATTTTCTACCTCAGGTATAAAAAAAAGACCCGACGCCGAAAACCGGTGCCGGGTCCGTAGCCCAAACAACCAAACGCCGCTCAGGCGCGGTTGCAATATTTCAGATACTGCGGATACAGCGAACGCAGGATGCCGTATTCGAGGCCGCGAAGCTCCGCGAGGCCCTTCATGCGCCCAAGGGCGGAGTAGCCCGGGGTGATGGGGGCGGTGGCGTTGAGGTCGTTCGCGATCACGTGACCGTGGTCCGGACGCATCACGATGCGCCAGTCCTGGCGGCCGGATTCGATGCGGCGGATCTGCTCCTCGATCACGGCCTTCACCATGCCGTACATGTCGACCACGCCCTCCAGGTGGTTCGCCTCGTAGAAATTGCCCTCGGGAGTGTGCTCGGTGCTGCGCAGGTGGACGAATCCGACGCGGTCGGCGCAGCTTTTGAACATCGGCACGAGGTCGTTTTCGGCGCGGCCGCTGAAGGATCCGGTGCAGAAGCAGATGCCGTTCGCCGGGCTGTCGTCCATGGCGAGGAGCTCGGTGATGTCCTGCGCGGTGCTGAAGATGCGCGGGAGCCCGAGGAGCGCGAACGGCGGATCGTCGGGATGGATCACGAGCTGGCAGCCTGCCTCTTCGGCGGCGGGACAGACGGCGTTCAGGAACGCCTTGTGATTGGCCTTCAGTTCCGCACGGCCGATGTCGGCATAACGCGACAGCATGGCCTTCACGTCGTCGAGCGTGACGCCCTTGAATCCGGGGAAGTTGTCGACGATGTCGAGCTCGAACTGCTTCGCTTCCTCGCGGGTGAGGCCGTTGAAATAGCGTTTCGCGCGTTCCACGATCTCCGGCGCGTAGTCCGCTTCGGCGTCCTTGCGTCCGAGGATGCAGATGTCGAACGCCGCGAACTTGGTCCGGTTGAAGAAGAGCGTGCGGGAACCGTCTTCAAGTTCATAGTTCAGGTCCGTGCGGATCCAGTCCAGCACGGGCATGAAATTGTAGGTGATCACGCGGAGGCCGCAGCGGCCGAGGTTCCGCAGCGAGATGCGGTAGTTCTCGTACAGCTCCTCGTAGTTGCCGGTGCGCGTCTTGATGTTCTCGTGGACGGGCAGGCTTTCGACGGCGCTCCAGGTGAGTCCGGCGCGCTCGATCATCGTCTTGCGCTCCATGATGTCCTCTTCGGTCCAGACCACGCCGTACGGGATCTGGTGGAGCGAGGTCACGACGCCGGTCGCGCCCGTCTGACGGATGGTCTGCAGCGATACGGGATCGTTGGGGCCGAACCAGCGGAACGATTCTTCCATGAGCATGGGGAAGTCTCCTTATGAGCGTGCTCAGATGCCGGAGAAGGAGGAGAAACCGCCGTCCACCGGGATGATTGCGCCGGTCACGAAATTCGCGGCGTCGGAGAGCAGATAGTGGATGCAGCCGTAGACTTCGCTCTGGTCGCCGAAACGTCCCATCGGGGTCTTCGCGATCACCTGCTTGCCGCGGGCGGTGTAGCTGCCGTCCTCGTTCACGAGCAGCGCGCGGTTCTGCTTGCCCAGGAAGAACCCGGGGGCGATGGCGTTCACGCGGAGCCCCTCGCCGAACTTCTGCCCGAACTCCATGGCCAGCCAGCGCGTGAGGTTGTCGATCGCGCCCTTGGCGTTGGAGTAGCCGATGCCGCGGCTGATGGCCTGCTTGGCCGCCATGCTGGAGAAGTTCACGATCGCGCCTTTCTTCTGCGCGACCATGGCCTTCACGAAGACGATCGTCGGCAGCAGCGTGCCTTTCAGGTTCAGGTCGAGCACCTTCTCGTACTGCTCGAACTGCAGGTCGAAGATGGTCTGGTCGGGATTCACCATCGCGCCGGCCATGTTGCCGCCCGCGCCGTTCACCAGCGCATCCACGCGACCGTGTTCGGCCATGACTTTTTCATAAACGGATTCCAGCATGGCGCGGTCGAGCACGTTGCAGGCGTAGCCGGACACCTTCGGGGAGATGGTGGCCTTGGCGTCGGAGACGATCTGGTCCACGACTTCCGGCTTCAGGTCCAGCATCACCACTTTCGCGCCCTGCTCCAGCAGATAGCGCGCGGTACCGCCCGCGAGCACGCCGGCTGCGCCGGTCACGACGATCACACGGTCTTCGAGGTCGAACAAACTGTTTTTCATGGGAAACGACTCCTGTAGAGAAAATGGGTAAGGTACGGTTTATTTGATAAATAATAACAATACTATACACCATAATTCCCATTTTTGCAAACTTTTTTCGTCAAAATGTTTGTTTTTGACAACCGATGATAAAAAAACTCCGACCCGTTTCCGAGTCGGAGGCAAGTTGCACTTGCATTGTCGTAGTGCAGGCCGTTGGCCTGCTTACGCGATGACGGTCCAGTTCATGTCGACGCCGCGGCCGAGTTCGACCCAGTTCGCCATGCTGCCGCCGGAATAATACCCGAGCATGCCGGTGGAAATCTGGCGCACCAGCAGGTCGTCCTTCGCGTCGCCGTTGTAATCGCCGCAGCCGACCACGAACCAGTCGTTGGCGTCGAGCTGGCCGATAGACTTGAAGTCGTCGAGGTTGCCGTCGGCGCACATGACCATGGAGCCGGAATCCTTGTGGAACAGCACCAGATCGTCCTTGCCGTCGCCCTTAAAATCGCCGATCGCGCGGACTTCCCAGCCGGACCAGTTGGCGGAGCCGAGGCTCTGCGACGCGCCGTCGATGCCGACCGCGTAGAACAATTGTCCGCCATTGT
>JAFYBD010000058.1 GCA_017540385.1 Lentisphaeria bacterium | reverse complement strand
TATGAGGACAACGGTCTGGAACCTGAATAAGCGGGACCGTTCGCGCCGCAGATACTTCACCCTGATGGAACTGGTGGCGGCGACCGGGATCATGCTGGCGATCGCGGGGATCATCGCGTTCGCATCGCGTTCGTTCTTCCGCGCGCTGGCTTCGGCGGAGAAAGTCTCGGCGCAGCTGCAGATTTACCTGAACATCGACCAGGTGATGGACGGCTGTTTCCGGAACATGATCCCGTTCAACTGGGAAACCGAGGACGAGAACGACGACACGTTCCAGGTGTTCCTGGGCGAGCCCGACTACATCCATTTCACGACGCTGCGGCGTTCGTACGACGACGAGGGCGGCTGCCTGTTCTTCGTCCGCGTCTACGTGGACGACCGCACGGACGAGCTCGTTGCCGAGTACAGCAAATTCCCGCGCCTGCCGTGGCTGGAAGACGACGACGATCTGATGCCCTACGACCGCGAGGTCCTGGCCGAAGACGTCGACGAAATCCAGTTCATGTACGCCGGAGCGGAACAGGATACCGTGATCTGGCTTGACGAGTGGCCCCGCGAGGACTACAACTTCATCCCGATGGCGGTCCAGATGAAAGTGATCTGGAAAGACGGGACCGAGGAACAGTGGCTCCGCAGAACGGCCGCGTCCGGCGGCAACAGCGTCTACGGCGCAATGCAGGAGATCGACGAATGATGATTTCTCGTAATACAATCCGCCGCATCCGGCGCAAAGGCGAATCGGGCATCGCGCTGATCTCGGTGCTGCTCCTGATCGCGACCGGGTCGCTCATCGCATTGCTGGTGATGTCGATCTCGAAGACCACGTCGTTCACCGTGCTGCCGTTCGTGCAGCTCCAGCGCAGCTATTACGTGATGGAGGGCATGGCGCAGCGCATCCAGTTCCTGATCTCCGCCGACCGCGAGCTCTACGGCACGCCGCAGCAGCTGAACGTGGACAACTACAGCGAGTACGACACCGACCGGTATCTGCCGGACGCCGTGCCGCATTACATGGACTACTACGGCACGCCGATCGTCTTCACGATCCAGGACGCGGCGGGGCCGGTGAACCTGCAGGGGACGAACTTCCAGCAGGCGCTCCAGCAGTTCCGGAACTTCGTGGACGATGATAACGAATACACCGATCTGCTGGAAGACCTGAACTACCGCATCACGGACTACATCGACACGGACAATTCCCCGACCGACAACAACAGCTTCGAAGCCGACGAATACGAAGAGCTGGGCCAGCTGCCGCTGCCCAGAAACGGCGCGATCACCGACCGCAACGAATTCGCGTACATCCCCGAGCTGACCACGATCTTCCCGGTCGACCAGGACGGCCGCCTGTCCTACATCCGGCTGATCCCCCCTGCGAGCGCGAACGTGACCATCGACGGCAACCCGGACATCTTCGGGGTGACGGACGATTGGCTGTACAACGCGTGCAACCTGGAGGAAGACGAACTGCAGGACCTGCGCCAGGCCATCGCGGACTTCCATTCGGTCGACCGCATCCCGATCTCGGAAAGCCTCGAAAACGCATCCGTGCTCACGAAGCTCAACAACTACGTCCGTTGGGACACTTCGGGCATCTACACCGTCATCATCCGTCCCGCCGTGACGGACGAGATGGGCGAAGAGCTGGAGAAGAAGCTCCCCGGCCGGCGTCTGGTCTTCACCTACACGCCGAGCCCGACCAGCGGCGCGACGAACGGCTACGTGCAGTTCTACGAATGGATGTATTTCTGAGCCGGACAGACTCCGGCACGGCATCCCACTCCCCCCGATTCCATCCCGACCGGATTTCCCGGAGGGCATTTTCCGCACACGCGACGCGGATGAACTTGAAATCCGTTCAATCCGTGCTATTGTAATGGGAACGAAAAACAGCCGGAAGGCCATCACGCAGCAGGGAAAGGACGAACACAATGACCGAACGGATTGAGAACGGCACGCTGAAGATCGCGGTCATCGGCATGGGCTACGTGGGACTTCCGCTCGCCGTGGAATTCGGCAAGAAGTACGACACGGTCGGATTCGACGTGAAGGAGGGGCGTCTGGCGCGACTGCGCGAAGGCTGCGACGACACGCTGGAAACCTCCGCCGAAGACCTGAAAGCGGCGAAACGGCTCGTCTTCTCCTCCGACAGGGAACTGCTCCGAACCTGCGACGTCTTCATCGTCACGGTGCCGACCCCGGTCGACAAATACAACCGGCCCGACCTGACCCCGCTGCTGAAAGCCAGCGAGACGGTCGGCGGCGCGATCCGTCCGGGCGGCGTGGCGGTGTTCGAGAGCACCGTGTACCCCGGGTGCACCGAGGAGGAATGTGTGCCTGTGATCGAACGCGCGAGCGGGCTCAAGTTCAACCGCGATTTCTTCTGCGGATACAGCCCGGAGCGCATCAACCCCGGCGACAAATCGCACGCGCTCACGAAAATCCTGAAGATCACGTCCGGGTCGACGCCGGAGACGGCGCGGTTCGTGGACCGGCTGTACAATTCGATCCTGGAGAACGGCACGCATCCCGTGAGCTGCATTAAGGTCGCGGAGGCGGCGAAAGTCATCGAAAACAGCCAGCGCGACCTGAATATCGCGTTCGTGAACGAGCTGGCGAAGATCTTCCACCTGATCGGCATCGACACGGCCGAGGTGCTGGAGGCCGCCGGGACCAAGTGGAACTTCCTCAAATTCCGCCCCGGCCTGGTCGGCGGACACTGCATCGGCGTGGATCCGTATTACCTGACGCACAAGGCGCAGTCGCTGGGCTACCTGCCGGAAGTCATCCTGGCGGGGCGTCGCATCAACGACGGCATGGGCAAATACGTGGTGAGCGAGGTCGTGAAGCTGATGATCCGCAAGGAACAGAAGATCCTCGGGGCAAACGTGCTCCAGCTGGGGATCACGTTCAAGGAGAATTGCCCGGACACGCGCAATTCGCACGCGGTGGACGTGGCGCGCGGCATGACGGAGTTCGGCTGCAAAGTCGACATCTGGGATCCCTGGGCCGACCCGGAGGAAATCCGCCGGGAATACGGGCTGGAGTCCGTGCGCGACGCGTCCGAGCTGAACGGAAAGAAATACGGCGCGATCATCCTGGCCGTGGCGCACCGGCAGTTCCAGGGCATCGGCCTGGCGGATTTCCGCGACGAACACTGCGTGGTCTTCGACGTGAAGAGCATCCTGCCGCGCGAAGAGATCGACGGTCGGCTGTGAGGAGACCCCGGGCATGCGGAAACTGGAACATCGTCGGATCCTGATCACCGGGGGAGCCGGATTCATCGGCTCGAACCTGGCGGAACGGCTCCTCGCGCAGGACAACGAGATCGTCGTGCTGGACAATTTCCTGACCGGGAAACGCGAGAACGTCGCGCCGTTCGAGGGCAATCCGCATTTCTGCCTGATCGTGGGGGATATCCGCGACAAACGGACCTGCAGCGAAGCCGTCGACGGGATCGACCTGGTGCTGCATGAGGCGGCCGTGGGCTCGGTGCCGCGATCCATCCAGGACCCGACGCTGACGACCGACGTGAACGTCTCCGGGTTCGTGAACATGCTGTTCGCGGCGAAAGAGGCCGGCGTAAAACGGTTCGTCTACGCGGCGAGCAGCTCCACCTACGGCGATTCGGCGAAACTGCCGAAGGTCGAGAACGAGATCGGGAAGCCGCTGAGCCCGTACGCCATCACGAAGTACGTGAACGAGCTCTTCGCGGAAAACTTCGCCGCGCTGTACGGGATCGAGACCGTCGGACTGCGGTATTTCAACGTGTTCGGGCGGAGGCAGGACCCGGCGGGAGCCTACGCGGCCGTGATCCCGGTCTTCGCGAAGAAGCTCATCGCGCACGAACCGCCGGTCATCAACGGCGACGGCAGCTACAGCCGGGACTTCACCTACGTCGACAACGTGATCCAGGCAAATGAACTGGCGGCCACGACGGACGGTCCGGCCGCGCTGAACCAGGTCTACAACGTCGCGTGCGGGGAAAGCATCACGCTGAACGAGCTCTTCGACGCCATCCGCGCCGAGCTGGGGGCGTTCGACCCCGCCATCCGCGAAATCGAGGCGATTCACGGGCCATTCCGGCAGGGCGACATCCCCCACAGCCTCGCGAGCATCGACAAGGCGGCGCGGCTGCTGGGATACGCACCGGAATTCAACGTGAAAGACGGGCTCAAAGCCGCCGCGAAGTGGTATTACGACCACCTGCACGCGAACTGAGCGGACAACCGCGTAAAACGAGGGGGGGACGCTTTTTTACCGCCCGGAGCTCAGAATTTCGACAGCAGTTCGAGCAGCCTTTTCCGCGCGGATTCCTCGAAGCCCGCCTGAACGGCGACGGCAAACTGGAACGAACGCCATTCCTCCGAAGCGGACCATTTGCGGCGGAACGTGAAGAAACTGCCGGTCGTTTCCGTGGGACCCGTGTACCAGACGAACGTCAGGAGCGGGGTGCCGCGGACGACGGAACGGATTTCGGTCACCGGGAGACTGCGTCCGTCGGGGAGGCTGTGCATGACGACGGATTCGGCGAGGATCTCGGCTCCGCCGGAACGGAGGCAGTGGCTGGCGGGATGAATCTTGTGAATGTCGGAGCCGCATTTCACCTCGAGCGCACTGCAGACGAAGCCGCCGTCGGAAACCTGATACTGATGCGCCTCGGAGCCCTCGAAGAACCGGATCGTGTCCTCGTCGAGGGGGATTTCGCGCACCTCCACGCCTTCGGGCGGCGCGGCCAAATTGGGTCGGAACGGATCGGCCGAGGAGACACCGCCCCGCGAAATGACCGTGCCGGTCAGGATCGCCCCGGCGGCCAGCAGGAACCAGAAGACTTCGCGTTTCATCACGAACTCGGTGAGGATGAAGACCATGCAGACGGCCACGCAGACGACCGCCCCGGCCAGTTTGCCGATCAGCGCGACCGTCGGGGAGATCAGCAGCCTGTTGCACAGCAGGAACGTGGAGCTCGTGCTGCCGAGGGACAGCGCGCCGAACGCCGGAAGCATGACCCATGCCGCGGTCCATCCGCAGAAGAACCAGATACCCGTCCACCAGAACCCGACCCCGCCGAGGATGGTCACCAGGTAGATGTGCTTGAAAAGACCCGCGGCATACAGGGCCGCGGCCGCGGCGACGGCCGGAAGCGCGAACCAGTCGGGTTTCGAACGGACGGCGGAATCCTTCACGGCCGGGACGGAGCAGGCCGCGAGGAAGAGGAAAACGAGATGGAAGATCCAGTTGTACCGGTCCATGGGAGAAGCTTTCCAGGATCCGACGGTGTACGGCAGGGAGCAGAAGAAGGGGGTACCGGCCAGGAAAGCGCCTGCAAGGCGCATCCAGGGCACGGAAGCGCGCGGGACGGATTCCGATGCGGAGACGGCGCTTTCGGCGTTTTCAGAGGGGTTTCTCATGCTTTTGCGCCTTTTCCCGTTTTCTTCTTCTGCGCCGGAGCGGAAGATTTGGAGGAGGAACCGGACCCCGCGGCGCCTTTTTCCGGCAGCAGACAGCCGACGAGGAAGAAGAGTGCGACCGCGATCACGACCTGGGCGTAGCCGAGACCGACGTGCCAGGTATTGTTCAGGGCGGTCTCGCCGATGACTTTGTACAGGAAGATGGTGACGATGATGCGGATGGCATTGGCGAGGATGATGGAGGGGATCAGGAAAAGATAGTGGGCGCAGCGCCAGAAGAAACTGCGGGGCCAGGCAAACACGATCCAGAACGCCACGAGGATCATCGCCTCGAACTGCTGGATGCCGCTGCAGGCGTCCGTGATGGCGATGTCCAGACCCTCGATGCGGATGGTGGTCATGTCGTTGTGGATCTCCATGCCGAACATTTGCAGGAACCCGACCGAGAGGACCGTGGAGACCATGCGGAAAGGATAGCTCAGGTACAGCACGATCTGTTCGCGGAACGGCACGGCGAGGAAACAGCCGAAGAGAGGGACCAGCCCCAGAAGCATCGTCCGGACGCCGCAGAAGAAACAGACCGCCCCGAGCGAGAGGAAGAACCACGCGCCGAAGCGGAACCCGGGCGCGTCGGGATTCGACCAGGGCAGGAAGAGCAGCCCGAGGGCGATCGCGACCGGGATCCAGGCAACGGCTTTGCGCCAGGGGAAGCCGGAAGGACTTGCGCCGGCCGGCGTATTGGATTTCAGCACGAGATAGATCAGGCACGCGAGCAGGATGAGCAGAGCGGCGGTCCCGCCCAGTTCGGAGCGGATCTGATACGCCGACTGCCAGCAGGCGAACGCGAAGGCGACTGCGAAAATGGCGGTGCATTTCCAGTCTTTCATCAGGGGTGCGGCTGTTTTTTTGAGGTCGATCATGGTCTGTGTCCTGCGAAATATGCGAAATTCCCGCGAAAGATTTCCTGTTATACAATAGCACCGCGAAGCGGCAATGTCAATCCGGCACGCCGAAAAAGCGCGCCGGGGCTAATTCATGGAGCGAGCACATCCAGCATCTTCTGAGCCCGGAGCTGGCGGCGCTGGCGTCCGCTCAACCCCTCGATGACGACCGGACCGTCGGCGGAAGCATCGAGGATGTCCCCGAGCGCTTCGGGCGAAAAACGGCCGCGTCCGGTGACGGCGAGGGTGCCGGGTTTGGCCCCGGGACGGACTCCCGCGCCGCCCTTGCGGGGACGGTGCAGGAACGCCGACAGGGCCATGGAGTTGAAGACGAGCAGCCCGAACCCGTAGCGTTTCCAGAGGCGGCCGGGCTCCTGGACGATGCGGAATATCCACTCGGTGCCGCTCTTCCGCATCCAGTCCGGGGCGCGCTTGACGGCTCCGGCGATGAAGTTAAACGTGCCGCCGATGCCGATGGCGATGCCGCAGTTCAGGTTCGCGCGGTTGCGTTCGACCCAGATCTCCTGCTTGGGGTTGCCGAATCCGATGAGGAGGATGGACGCGCCGGAGTCGTTGATCTTGCGGCAGATTTCGCGGTCGAGTTCGGCGGCGTCGGGCGCGTCGAGCTTCACGAACGGGGTATCGATGCCCGCGATCTCGAGACCGGGATAACGTTCCGTGAGGATATCGGCGGCCATGCGGGTGTATTTCTCGGTCCCGCCCAGGAAATACAGCTTCACGTGTTCCTTCGCGGCGCGTTCCGCGATCAGCGGGACCATGTCGGCGCCGGTGACGCGTTCCGGCAGCGGGGTGCCGAGGAGACGGCTGAGCCAGACGAGCGGCATGCCGTCGGCGATCACGAGTTCGGCGCGGCGGAGGACGTTCGCGAGGGACGGATTGCGGGGCGTGCTCTTCGTGGCGCAATAGGTGTTCACGACGAAATCGACGTTCACGGTGGCGGCGACGCGGCATCCGCGGGGGCCGCGGGGGGCGGTTGCGAGCTCGAAGAAACGGTCCATGGCCTGCGGCACGGTGAGCGCGTCGAAGCGCATGCCGAGTACGACGGGCCGGAGTTCAGGAACGGGAGGATTCGACGGCATGGATGATCCTTTCCACATGTTTGGTCCAGGTGAACTCCGCGGCGCGGTGGAGCCCGGCGGCCTTCAGTTCGTCGCGAAGCGCGGAGTCGGAGAGCAGCCGGAGCAGGGAATCGGCGATGGCGCCGGGATCCTCGGGGTCGAAGAGCAGCGCGGCACCGCGTCCGATCTCGCCCAGGGACGAGGTCTCGGAGCACGCGCACGGCACGCCGTAGTGCATCGCTTCGATGAGAGAGAGGCCGAACCCTTCGAAAAGCGAGGGAAAAACATACGCGGCGGAACCGCGATAGGCCTCCTCCACGTCCTCGTTCGCGATGAACCCGGTGAGGACGATGCGGTCGCGCAGGGGGGACGCTTCGGCGCGGGCATGGATCGCGTCCGCGCCGTGCCAGTCGGCTCCGCAGAGCACGAGCTTGTATCGACCCGTGATCTCCGGGGGAAGTTTCTCGTAGGCTTCGATCAGGCGGTACTGGTTTTTCGCGGGGTGTTCCAGGCGGGAGATGTAGAGCAGGTAGCCGCCGGATTCGAGCCCGTAGCGGTCTTTCCAGCCGCCTGCGGGGGAAACGACCGGGAGCGAAAGACCGTTCCAGCTGACCGTGATCTTCTCGCGGGGCAGGTCCATGAATTTCACCATGTCGGCGGCGGTGGATTCGCTGATCGCGACCGGGAACTCCGCCCGGCGCGTGAAGAACGGCAGGATGCCGGTCTGGTACAGCGTGCGGAACCTGTCGTATTTATTGCGCATGCGGTGTGCGGCCAGGTCGTGCACGATCGCCACGGTCGGGACCGGGCGGAACAGCACGGCGCGCCGGTTCGCGGCCGCGATGAAGAAGAGATCGTAGCGGGCGCGGCTGATGCGGAACGGCAAAAACAGCAGATGCCAGAGCATGCTCAGGACGGGGCGTCCGATCCAGCGCGGGGCCACGATCTGCCGATGAGGGGCGAATTCCGGGACTTCCCGGGCCTCCTCCTCCACGACCAGAGTCAATTCGTGACCCGCGGCCGCCAGCGCCGACACGGTGTGGCGCATGTAGACGGAGATGCCGGACCGTCCGTGATCGAACGGGACGCAGCTCACCAGGATTCTCATGAAGCGGTCCTTTCTGATGAAG
>JAFYBD010000057.1 GCA_017540385.1 Lentisphaeria bacterium | reverse complement strand
GGGGTCAGGACGACCTTTCCGGTCACGCGCACGGAGCATCCCGTGGAGAGCCCCTCGCCGAGGTTCCTCTCGTCCCTGTCGAACACGATCTGCACGGGCCTGAAGCACGAGCCGTCCACCAGCTCGATAAAGTCGATCGTCTTGCTCTCGCGCACGGAACGGACCCATCCGCGCACCTCGACCGGCTCCGTATAGGATGCGGGCGACGCCCACAGCTGTTTCACTTTGATCATTCGCTCAACCTCTCTGCTCGTATTTCTGAGCCGTCCCGCGCGGCGCGCAGGCTCCCCGCCGGCTGCCCGCGCAACCGCGTGAAGCTCCTCCGCAACGGCAAGCTCGACATCGTCGATCTCTCGTCCAAGCTCGACGAACGCACCCGCCTGGTCGCGTTCCACTGGGTCCAGAGCGAAACCGGGGCCGTGCAGGACCTGGCCGCGGTCCGTTCGATGATGCAGGCCGCCGCGCCTCAGGCGTGCCTGATGGTGGACGCGATTCAGGGGATCGGGAAACTGCCGTTCGATTTCGAGGCGGTCCACCCCGATTTCCTCCTCGTCTCCGGGCAGAAGTTCGGGCTTCCCTCCGGGGCCGCCCTGCTGTATTCCGAGGCGTTCCGCCCGGCCGTGAAGAAACTCCGCTTCGAACGCCACGCCGTCGGCCGTCTCACGCCGCCGTTCGCTCTCCTCCTCGCCGAGACCCTGGGCGGCCGTCTCGCGACCATGGACGGCGACCTCGCGTACATCCGCGACCTCCGCGCCGGATTCCTCGCCGAACTTCGCGAAGCGCTCCCCGACGACTGCTGGCGCGAGACGATCCCGGCGGAGGATTCCTCCCCCTACATCGTGCATCTGCTGTTCTCCGGCGGAGCTCAGACGTACCAGGGGGCGATCCTCACGCGCATCCTGGCCAAATACGGCGCGTCCGTGGCCTCCGGCAGCGCCTGCGACGCCGAGACCGACGCCCCCTCGCGCGTGCTGACCGCCATGGGGTTTCCCCGCGCCGAGGCGTACTCCGCCCTCCGCGTGTCGTTCTTCGATTCGAATACGCCCGGGGAAGCCGCCGAACTCGCGCGGATGATCGCCCGCGCCGTCCGGGATTACTGAGGAAAAACCGGCTTCAGGATCGTTTCAGCGGACCGCCGATGCCGCAGCGGTCAGCGACGGCAGGATCTTCGGCAGGTCGCCCGCGCCGATGATGGCCGCCACGTCGCCCGCTTTCAGCTCGCGTCCGGCCTGCGCGCCCATTTCGTCCCACGTCCCCTCGAGCGCGGTCCCTCCCGCTGCGGCGGCGAGGTCGGCCGCGGAGCGTTTTCCCCCGCCCGTCCAGGCGGCGAAGACCGGCGTGACGAACACCCGGTCCGCCTTCTTCAGCTCGGCCGCGAACTCATCGAAATAGCGTTCCAGCCGGGCGAACCTGTGCGGCTGGAAGATGACCACGAGCCGCCGCCCGGGATAGAGTTCGCGCAGGGACCGGATGCTCTCGCGGAGCTCGGTCGGATGGTGCGCGTAGTCCTCGATGACCGTCGCGGCCGCGTTCAGCCTGACCGACAGACGGCGTTCCACGCCCGGGAAACCGCGGAGAGCCCGTTCGGCCTCGCGCGGGTCGAATCCGAGCAGTTCCGCCGCTTTCACCGCGATGGCTCCGTCGAGCCGCTGGAAATGCCCGAATCCTGGCAGGAAATCGTCGGGCAGGCCGCCAAGCTCCATGCGGATCGCGTGCGGATGCCCCGCGAACAGCCGGTCGGTCTCCGGCGAGGCGCAGTAGAGCAGCGTCCGCGACTGCTTCGCGAACGCCGTGAAATTGCGTTCCAGCACCTCGAATCCGCCCAGGCTCCACGCGTGGTCGTCCTCCACGTTCGTCACGATCCCGAGGTGAGGATGCAGCAGCGCGTGCGTGCCGTCGCTCTCGTCCGCTTCGGAGATGAAGAGGTCGCCGTCGCCGGCCGCCCCCGCGCTCTCCCAGCCCGTCACCGCGCCGCCGACCATGAATCCGGGATTCGCGCCGAGTTCGCGGATCAGCCATGCGAGCATGCCGCTCACGCTCGTTTTGCCGTGCGAACCGCTCACTGCCACCGGCCGGGCGTACGAATCCGCGACCACGGCGAGCGCTTCGCCGCGCCTCAGGACCGGCAGACCGCGCCGCACGGCCTCCGAGACTTCCGGGTTGTCGGGCCCGGCCGCCGAAGTCCGCACGACCAGCAGCCCGTCGTTTTCACGCGGCAGATTCTCCGCGCGGTGTCCGGCCGGGGCGATCTCCGCGCCGTGACTGCGCAGTGCGGCCGCCGCGGCGTTGTCGAGCAGGTCGGACCCGGAGACGCGGAATCCTTTCTCGAGGAAGATCCGGGCGAGGGGGGCGCATCCCGCGCCGCAGCATCCGATGATGTGAACGGATCGGAAATCGGAAAGGTGTACGTCTGTCATGGGGTCGGGCATGTGGTTCGAGCTCGTTTTCGCGGCATTTCGCGGGTGAGTGTTGAAAAAGAAAGAATAAACAAATTTACGACGAAAAACTTAAAAATCAAGCATGAAAGGAAAAGTAGCGCGAGAATCGAGGAAACTGGTCGGAAATCCTCTCAGAAAACTTGATATTTCAACGTTCCCGTGCTATATTATAGGTTTATAATTCTTTTTTCGCCCGCACGCTTCACACGGTGTGATGCGTCGCAGGGGCGACGTCATGTAAGGAGACGCAAAATGAAAACAATCCAAATCGTCGACGTGTCGTTGCGCGAACAAGCCGCGTGCAATGGCAGTTCCTTGAGTTTCAAGGAAAAGATCGAAGTGGCACGCCAGCTGGACAAGCTGAACGTGGACGCCATCGAAACGGCTCCCATTGTCAACGGAAAAAGCGATATCGTCTTCCTTCATACTCTTGCTCCCCTTATGACGCGCTGTGTTCTTGTCTGCCCGGTCGGCCTTGATCCGGCTCTTCTGCCGGATACCTGGGAGGCACTTCGCGCCGCGAAACGCCCGCGCCTGAACGTCGTCGCGCCGGTGTCCACGGTCCAGATGGAGTACCAGTTCCACAAGAAGCCGCCGGTCGTGCTGGAAATGATCAAGGCCCAGGTGGCCGCCTGCCGCAAGGTCTGCGAAGACGTCGAGCTCACGCTCCACGACGCCACCCGCGCCGAACTCGAATTCCTCGCCCAGGTCGTCCGCGCCGGGATCGAAGCCGGAGCCGGCATCATCACCGTCTGCGACACCGCCGGCGTTATGCTGCCCGACGAGTTCAGCCGGTTCGTGACCGCGCTGAACGAGGCCGTGCCCGAGCTCGCGAAAGTCCGGCTGTCGTTCGAGTATTCGAACTCGCTCCACATGGCCGCGGCGTGCATTTTCGCCAGCGTGAATACCGGATTCGGCCAGATCAAGACCGCCTGTGCGGGCGTGAACGAGCCCAGTCTCCGCAGCATCGCGCACGTCTTCCGCGCCAAGGGCGACGCCCTCGGCGTGAACTGCAACCTGAACATGACCGTGCTCGAGAAGTCCTACGAGCAGATCCGCCTCATCCTGAGCGGCCGCAAGACCCATGAGGAGTGTGTCGAGACGACTCCCGTCCACGACCTCAATTTCCGCCTGTCCAAGTCCGATTCGCGCGAAGCCGTCGCCGACGCCGTGAAGCAGATGGGGTACGACCTCGACGGAGACTCCATGGACGTGGTCTACGAGTCCGTCCAGCGCATTTCCCAGAAGAAGGCCGAGTCGGTCGGCCCGAAGGAGCTCGAGGAGATCATCTCCACCGTCTCCCTTCAGGTCCCGGCCACCTACCAGCTCAAATCGTTCGTCATTACGACCGGCAACGTCATCACGTCCTATGCCGACGTCATCCTGGAGCGCAACGGCTCCGAGGTGCACGGATTCAGCACCGGCGACGGCCCCATCGATGCGGCGTTCCTGGCCATCGAGAAGCTGCTCGACCACCATTTCGAGCTCGAGGACTTCCAGATCCAGGCTGTGACGAGCGGTGCCGAAGCCATGGGATCCGCCTCCGTGAAGCTGCGCTACGACAACAAAGTCTACGCCGGACGCGGCCTCTCCACCGACGTCATCGGCGCGAGCATCCGCGCGTACATCGACGCCGTGAACAAGATTTGCTTCGAGGCAGGTGTCAAATGAATTTGTCGTTCTCAACCAATCGTTGGGAGTCTTACGGGTTCGACGATTTCATCCGCATCGCACGCGAATACAAGTTCAACGGGATCGAAATCCACGACATCGACGCGGTGAAGCTCCGCAACGAATTCCAGCCCGAGCGCCTGTCCGGCGTCCAGCACAAACTCCGCAACCACAATCTGTGCATCTCCTGCCTCGACGTGGTTGCCGACATCGCCTCCGCGCCCGAAAAGGCGTTCCCCGAGCTCATGCGCTGTCTGGAGACCGCGCGCAGGCTCCATGTGCCGTACATCCGCCTGAAGACCGCGGGGACCGCCCCTGCGGACGACGAGGCCGCCCGCAAGTTCATCGGCGACGCGCTCCCCTTCGCCGAACAGGCCCGCGTGGTCCTGCTGGTCGAGACCGTCGGCTGCTACGCCGACACCGCCAAGCTCGGCGACATGCTCGCCGGGTTCGTGACGGACAACGTGGCGGCCCTGTGGGACCTGCATTATCCCTACCGCGTCTGCGGCGAGACGCCCGAGACGACCGTGAAGAACCTCGGCGCGTACATCCGCCACATCCACCTGAAAGACTCCGAGAGCGCCGAAGTCCACGCCATCGTGGGCGAAGGCTCGCTCCCGCTCGACCGCGTGATGAACGCGCTCCACTCCGTGAACTACGACGGGTTCATCTCCATCGAGTGGGACCCGAAATGGGAAGCCGAGATCAGCTCGCCCGACGTGATCTTCGCGCAGTTCGTGAGCTACATGAGCCGGTTCGAGCTCGCCCGTTCGAAGACCGTGCTGCACGAGAACAAGCGCCACACCGGCAAGTTCATCTGGAAGAAGGACATCCTCATCGAGAAGACGTTTTCGCAGGTGCTCGACGCGATGGTGCGCGAGTTCCCCGACCAGTACGCCTTCAAGTACACCACACTCGACTACACCCGCACTTATTCCGAATTCCGCGACGATGTCGACAACTTCGCCCGCGCGCTCATCGCCCTCGGCGTGAAGCCGGGCGCCAAGGTCGCCATCTGGGCCACGAACGTCCCGCAGTGGTATATCACGTTCTGGGCGACCACGAAGATCGGCGCGGCGCTGGTCACAGTGAACACCGCCTACAAGATTCAGGAAGCGGAGTATCTGCTCCGCCAGTCCGATACCCACACGCTGGTGATGATCTCCGGCTACCGCGACTCCGACTACGCCGGGATCGTGAACGAACTCTGCCACGAGCTCGCCCAGACCAGGCCCGGCGAACCGCTCCACGCGAAACGCCTGCCGTTCCTCCGCAACGTGATCTCGGTCGGGTTCCGCCAGCCCGGCAGCCTGACCTGGGAAGAGGCCGTGGAATACGCCCACAAGGTCCCGATGGAGGAGCTCCTCCGCCGTGCCGCGGCCGTCGACATCCACGACGTCTGCAACATGCAGTACACCTCCGGCACCACCGGGTTCCCGAAGGGCGTGATGCTCACGCATTCCAACGTGGTGAACAACGGCAAGTGCATCGGCGACAGCATGGACCTCTCCACCGCCGACCGCATGATGGTCCAGGTGCCGATGTTCCACTGCTTCGGCATGGTGCTCGCGATGACGGCGTCCATGACCCACGGCACCACGCTGTGTCCGCTGCCGTATTTCTCCC
>JAFYBD010000056.1 GCA_017540385.1 Lentisphaeria bacterium | reverse complement strand
GCTTGACCTCGTCCATTGCTTCCTGCCAGGCAGCTCGCGCGCTGGCGATTTCCTCGGCTGCTCCGGTCAGGGCGTCCTGATACGCTTTCTGGTGTTCAGAATCTCCTGCGTCTGTGCTTCATCCGCACTCGCGTTCGCTCTGTCCCAGTCATCGTTGATGCTTGCAAGCTCGGCCTTGCGCTGTGCGGACGCCTGTGCTTTTGCGCTTTCCCTGGCGCTCTTTCGGTCGTTGTATGCCTGTTCAACTACGGCGATTTCAGCATTGACTTCCTCTTCGGAGTCGAAGATGCCCTTCGTCCGAATCCACGCTTTTTGGATTTCCAGCACCGTCTTTTCAAACGCCGCCACAATGCCATTCCAGATGTAGGACCACGCATCCTGCATAGCGTTGCCGATGGTCTTGAGTCCATAAAGCAACCCGTACCAGAGATTGTTTCCGAGCTTCAAAATCGAATACACGATGACCGTCCAGCTGTCGGCAAGGAACATCTTCAAGCCAGCCCACGCCTTCTTGAGCGGCTGGAGCCCTGTCAGCCAGGCAAGCTTCAAGGCTGCAAGGCCGACTCTGGCTGCGCCCGCGAGGTCGCCGGACATGAAAGCGGTCTTGATGGTTTCCCAAGTCTGCCCGGCAATATCCCGGATTGAGGTGAATGCGCTCGTAACGTCCTCGGCAAGTTCGCTCGCCTCGGCTTTGCAGGCCGCCCATGCTCCGGTCAGCTCCCAAACAACAGCAATCACGGCGGCAAGAGCCGCGCCGATCAGGAATGCCGGAGAAGTGATCGCCGCCCACATCGCCAGTGCGATGACCTTTGTGGCGACCATCGCGGTCTGCAGGAGCCCGAACAGCCCGATCAATCCCTGGATGGCGACCATCGGGGCGAGGACAGCAGCCTTCAACAGAAAGAACACTGTTGAGAGCAGACCGACGCCGACAGCCATCGCCTTGATGGCGAGCCCGGCGGCAATCATGCCGACACCGACTGCGGCGATTCCGGCAACGACCTTGACGGCCATGATGACTACTTCCTTATGTGCGGCGATCCATTCGGCGACCACATTCAGCGTGGAAGATAGCCGCTTTACATAAGGATTGAGAGCCTCGCCGATGACCCGCCCGATGGCGATTTGACAGCCCTCGATTGCGCTCATCATGATTCGGAAAGCACCTCCAATGCCCGCGTCCATTTCTGCCGCCGTCTGATCGGCGATGCCACCGACATTCTTCAACCTCGAAATGAACTCGTCCAACTGATGGACGTTCCCTCCAAGCTGAAGCCCGGCAAGGGAACCGCGCAGATCGAAGATTTCCTCCGCGAACCCCAAGCGTTGGGCTGTTGGGAGCTTGTTCATGTATTTCGCGACGTCGGCGATGATGTCCGGCATCGACCTTAGATTCCCGTTGGCGTCTGTGGTCGCCACGCCAATTGCTTTGAGCTTGTCCTGTACTTTCGTTTTGGCAAACTGCGAGTAGGATTTCCGCAGGGCTGTGCCAGCGAGCGACCCCTTAATGCCCATGTTCGCCAGAACACCGAGAGCGCCGGACACGTTCACGATGTTGTCGTTCGCGGCCGCAGCCTGCGGTCCAGCCATCTTCAGCCCCTCGGCGAGGTCGGTCAGCGTCTGTGCCGATCCGTTGGCCGTGGCGGTCAGGATGTCCGCGACGTTCGCCATCTTCGAGGTGTCGAGGCCGAATACCCTCATGTTGTTGGAGGCGATCTCGGCGGCTTCTCCGAGCTCGGTTCCGGTAGCACGGGCAAGGCTCAGGACGGCAGGGACAGCGGACAGAATCTCGTCCGGCTTCAAGCCCATGCGCCCCATAGCCGTCATGCCCTCGGCCACCTCTTTCGCCGTATAGGAAGTTTCGCGTCCGAGCTTCTCGGCGGCCTCAGTCAGCCTCTTGAACTCACCCTCGGTCGCGCCGGACACGGCCTTGACCATCCTCATGGCATCATCGAAGTCGGCGAACGTCTTCGTGGCGAACGCCATCGGAGCAGCCAGAACCCCGGAGACGGCGAGCATGTTCTTTCCGATGCCCGTCAGAGCCGACCCGAAGCTCTTAATCTTCTGCTGGGCCTGCTTCAGTCCCCGTTCAAGGTTCGTCTGGTCCAGCACAATCTCGACGTATGCGCGTCCCGCTTTCACTTCTCCCGTTGCCGTGCTCATTCATAACCTCCAGTCTGGTCTAAAGAAAAACCTGTTTTTTCGTTCTTTCTACTTGCATTTTGAATTGTCGTGCATTATATTATCATGCAAACAACAAACTCCCATCATACAGTCAAGGAGGTTTTATTATGGCAAACGCTCTGGTACAATTCCGAATCGACGACAGCATCCGTCAGCAAGCGAGTGATCTTTGCGCACAGCTCGGTTTTGATCTTTCCACTTATCTTCGCATGAGTCTGAACAAACTGGTTCAGGAGCGAGGCGTTCCTTTCAACCTGAAACTGAATACGATTCCTACCGCAGAGGAAGCAATTGCGGCGATGAAGAAGATTTCCGATATCGCTCAAACGAATGGAACATCCGAGCTTACGCTGGATGAGATCAACGCTGAAATTGCCGCGGTAAGGAAACGCCGGAAATGATTTACGCCGCAATCGATACCAATGTTCTGGTTTCCGCTCTGCTGCATTTCAATTCAAATCCGGGGACAGTTCTTCTTTCCGTTCTCAATGGGGAAACCATCCCTCTTGTAAACGACGAAATCCTTGCCGAATATCGGGAAGTGCTTTCTCGCAGGAAACTCAAAATCTCCGCTGAATTAGCCGAATCTGTTCTGACACGTTTTGCAGCGTGTTGCCTGAACATAGCCGATGCATCCTCGGAGTATCCGGAAGTTACCGATCCGAAAGACCGTTGCTTCTATGCCGTAACGATGTCGGAGAGAGAAACCGAAGATGCCTTGCTGGTTACCGGAAACATACGTCATTTCCCGGTAAAACCATATGTCGTGACTCCGGCACAATTCGTAGAGATACTTCAGAAAAGCAAGAAGTAATTCCTTCTGCACAAATATTTCTGACTTTCTGCATAATCTCTCATGCGGATTGTGCAGAATCGGCATCAGGATTGTGCAGAATCCTGTTTGCACCAGATATCCCGCAGGATGCTGACCGGCGCTTTCGTTTTCGGTTTCACATTGTAAGGGTTGAAGTCGCTCGGCTTCACGGTCCTGCTCTTCTTCGGGTCACGAAGAACATTGGCGATCAGAGCCATCAGACTGGCTGTCTGTCCCCACTCGAAGCGGCCGCGAGCTTCCGTCATACGGACGAGCTCGCGCAGGGTGAATCCATTCGGGTCTACTCCGCAGATTCCAGCGCATTCCCAGATGAGCCAGTCAACTGCTCCAGCGTGGAGACCACCCGGCTCTCGAACTCTCCGTTCAGCTCGGCTTCCAGTTTCTTCCTTGCGGCTTCGCTGAACCTGCGGCTGGCAGACAGAATCTTCTGCATGACCATCCGCTTCGCTTCCGGGAAAAAACTGATGACTTCCTCCAGGAGTGCCGTGGTTGCATGCTCGATGGCATCTCCGGCCATAGCCTCGCCGAAGTCCTCGTCAGTGATGCCGAGCTTATCGGCCTGAGACTTGCAGACGGCGTAGAGCTCATCTACGAGCAGAACGGGATCAGAGGACAGCCGTTCAAGCAATTCGGCAGACGGTTTGTTGTCCTTATCGAGCTCCACGATGCTGTTGAGGTCGACCTTGCAGAGAGCCCGAACACGTTTGACGGTCGCCACTGTGACTTCGAGCGTCCATGTGCGCCCTTTGTTATCAGTGAAAGATTTCATCGTCCACCTCACACCCAAACCGGAGCGCGGTCAGAAGCAGTCGGCTTTGCCGTGACCTTGACCGTGACGGCTTCTTCCAACGGCTGATCCACGGTGAAGCCCGTGACCGAGAAGTCAGCGTCCAGCCCGTGTGCCGTGGTGTCGCCGTCCGTCACGAACAGAGAGATCGGCGTGTTTGAGAAATATGCTTCCTTGAACGCGAGGAAGTCTTCGTCTTCCGTGTCATACAAGATGGTGATTTCGAGAGAGGCTTCCTTGAGTGTGGCGACGCTCAGCTTCCAGCCCTTTGCCTTTCGCGTGGTGACATCGGCCTCGCCGGACTCCAGGCTGAGGGAGACGTCCTTGACGTTGGTAACCTCAATGTTCCCCTGAGTTCCGGCGGTGCCGCGGAATAATTTTGCATCAAGACCAAGTTTGATGGCCATATTCAATACCTTTCATTGTTATTGCTTGACCGCGTCTTCCCACAGCTTTGGGAGCTGAGGCGCGGTCTTGTTCAAAGTAGGTCCCATGAGGGGACGTTTCGGGTAGCGGCGTCTGCGGTACATACCGCCGAACTCATGGGCGATCATGGAGATGCCGATGAACTTCTTGGCGGGACCGATGACCACGGACAAACGATTTTTGTCCACGCCGAACAGGAGCGAGCGTTTCAATAGGCCGCGCCTGGTGTGCGGAGGTGTTCCCCTTTGCGAAGCTCGTTTCGACTTATGGACTGCGTTTCTGGCGGCCTTTCGGACATACGCGCCCGCCCTTCGCAGAGAGGCGTAATTTGCTTTGTTGACCGCCCCCAGAAGCCGCCTCGAATCGAATTCAAAGCGCATTTTTACGGACATTTTGGCGTAAATCCTTGATTTTTTGCCGGAAAATAACTTTTCCCGCTTGACACGAGGTAAAAACGAGGTTATATTGTCTACAACCCTTAACCTTAACCGAGGAGTGTTCAATATGAAACACAGCTTCTACGACGTCAAAGCGAAAAAGAAAGTCCAAGCCGAAGTCACCGCCAAGGTCAAGTACGGCAAAGGCACGGCCACCCGTTATGCGTTCAAGGCCCTCACGAAGGACGGCCGCAATCTGACCGCTTTCGTCAAGAAGGCTGACTGGGATGCTTTCAAGAAGTAATCCCAGCTTCTCTCCTTAGAAGGTTTCTCGCTCCGAGCTTTAGTTCGGAGCTTTTTTATTGCTCCTGTCGCATGCAGGTGTCACGGAAAACGAGTTCAATCACGCTCGTGAACTGATGCCGTTCCCGCAAATGCTCGGCGGAGTAAATCGGGTTGAATCCGACTGCAATGCATCTGGTCCCGCAGAATTCTTTGTTCAGGAAGCTCATTCCGAGCTTCTCGACGGTCGCGAGAAGTTCATCCAGTTCTTCGTCCTTTGCCCGCTTCATGAAACCGATCTGGAGCTTTACGGTACGTTCTTTCAATGCCCTGCTGACGTTCTTGTAAGTCAGCTCAACCGGAACAACCACGACCTTCAACTCTTCGAGTTCGCGCAAGGTGAATTCCGGGGCCAGCGCCGGTTTTGCATTCCATTCTCCCATCGAGGCTGCAACTGCCTCGCACAAAAGCAAGCAGTCCATCTTCATCTCCGAATAAGCTCCAAAGCAATATTGCCAACAGCCGCAATCAAAGCGAAGACAGCTGCAACGAGGGTGGAAAGCATCGTCTTTTGCATGTCGGCGGCAGGCTTGCACGGAGGGTAATGGTGCTGTCCGTTGCCGAAATGCATGGTCAGCATGCCTCTCAGTTCGGCGATGTCCAGCCGGGCCTGATTAACCTCATGCCAGAGGTCCCGATTGTCCGGGGTAGTATCGTTTTTATCGTTCATGTGTTCCGATTTCCTTTGTGTGAATTCTTCTGGTCAAATGACTTGTTCCGCTCCAACGCCAGACGTTCTCGTTTTGAGGAGCAAGCACCTCATATTCGACACCGTCGTAAAAGATCTTGTCTCCCTTTTTCGGGTCTTTCGACAGATCCTTTGCAGAGATCAGGAAGTCCCTCGAGAACACATGTGCGGTGGTGCCGTATTCGGTTTCGACCTCGAAATGAGTTTTGCCGAGCGTCGCAGGCACCCGCAGGCGCTCTCCGTCCCAGCGGAGATATTCCACTGAGACGGAGAGCATTACCCTGCGCTGCTCCTCAAGCCACTCCGCGCCTTGTTCGAGGAGTCCCATTGTCAGCTTGCGATAACACCGGCAGAGCGAAGCGCCGCGAGGATGCTGTTGATTTTCTCTCTGAGGGTGGTCATGGATTCGGCGCAGCCGGAATCGCTGGTAAGCTCGTCGAGGTCGGCAATAGTTTCAGAATCGGAACTGCCCCCGGAACCGGATCCGACCCCTTTCGGTGCATTCACCAGGAAGTTGACGAAATCCGAACTTGCCTGTGCGTTGCCGATGGCTTTTCCGAGATAGATGCCGGTGGGCGTGGTGGTGGCGACTTCATTCTCGGTGTCCCAATATACGGCATCGCCGACGTCAATGGCCTCATTTCCCTTCGGGGACTCGAAGACGCCGGTTACAGCGAGAGCACCGAGCTCACCAGCCCGGATGTCGAGGCGTGCGATGCCGACGAGATTACCGAGGGGGATGATGCTTCCGGCGTGGGTGTTTTCGGTGGGGCGGTAGTCAATGGACTCGCCTTTCTGAACGTATCTTGCATTCATGATTTGCTTCTCCTAAAAAGTTTGTGTTGAGCCGGGGGCGGGATTCGCCCCCGTACCGAATCAGCCCGCAGCTCCGGCGGACTTGACCATGCCGCGGTGATCCTGTTCGCGGACGCCAAGGTCGAAATAGACGCGGAACCAGAGTCCCAAGGTGTTGTAGTCCGTTTCTCCGCGCTCGACGGTCGGGCTGTGCTTCCCGTTCAGGAAGCCGATCTCGAAGGTATCAACCTGTCCGGGCGACCCGAAGAGGTACCAGGCGGTCGCGGACGCGCCCTCGTAGCCGCTGTTGGCGAGATACGGGGAGCTCACGACCTGAAGATTCTCATCGGCCAGAACATTGAGGGCGGGCCTGACAACCTGTTCGCCGGTACCACCACCGCCCATGATGAGGGTCGCGCCTCTCGTGAGTTCAATTGCGGCGTGTTTGAGGGCGGTCGGAACGAGCAGGAAACGCGGCTCCACATTGATGGGCTGATTGTCCGCATCGACCTGGTCCAGGAAAATCTGAATCGCCTTTTTCAGAGAGTCGGCAGACAGAGCACTGGTCGCGCCGGTCAGCAGATTCTTGTGAGCTGCGGAGAAGAGCGGTTTGCCATCAAGCTGGACAGGGTTTTTGAGCAGACGGGAGAAGAAGAGCTGATCGATCAAACGAGCGGCTCTGTTGCCCATGGCAACCGGGACCTTCATGAAGGCACCGAGGTCGTCGTTGATGATCATTTTGCGGGTCAGAACAAATTTTTTCCCGTAAGTTTCGATCTGGTTCTTTGCAGATTCTTCCATGATGCCGCCGTCCTTGATCTCGCCGTCAGCACCAACGGGCTGGAGATCGCCGACGTCCGTCAGACGGAATCTTTCCGATTCTTTGAAGTCGTTGAGGTCGCCGGTGGAACACAGTTTCGTTGCGATGATGGGCTGTGCGTGGTAGCTCTGGAGGAGCTTTTTGTTCGCGACGTTGCTCAGCACGCCCGGCAGGGACACGCTGGAGAAACCGGCGCGAATGGTTTCGTTGTCGAACGTGCGACCGGACACGGGGATACCGTCAAGCCGCATGCATTCGAGGACGAGCTGTTTCAGCGGCATTTCCATGTCACGCATACCGGCCTCCACTGACTTCGGACCGTAGGACTTTTCGAGGTCGTCAGGGGAGATGCCGCAACGGAGGCACAGGGCGGCCTCGATGTTCTTGCGGAGTTCCGGCCCCTCGGCTTCGGCGCTGACGGAGATATTCACTCCGGCGGCAGGACGTTCGGCGCGGAGGGTCTCCAGCACCTTCTTGGTGACGATTTCGGGAGTCCAGCCTGCTTTGATGGCTTCGCGTTCGATTTCCGGGAATTCGCCGTTGCAGATTTCCTGGATTCTGGAAACGCGATCTCGCTCGGCCTTGATGGCGCTCTGGGCGGCCTTTTCAGCTGCGGCCTGAATGTCGGGCTGCGCCTCGGCCTTGATTTCGGCGGGCTTTTCCGGGGATTCCTGCGGTTTCGCAAGATCGGCTTCGGCAGTCACCTGCGGGGCTTTCTCCACGCCGTCGGGCGTATTGGTTTTTTCTTTGATGTTCATTGCTTCTCCTTCGATATTGTTGAGTTTGAACTGCGCGTTCACATGCATCCGGGTCGAGGCATCTGCCCCGACAGCGACGACGGAAACTTCCCGCAGAATCGATTTTGCTACGAGGTAGAACGGCCCTTCGACCATCTGTCCGTTGACCTCGCGTTTTGCTTTGATCAGCTCGCATTCTTTGACGTCGGCCCCAATGGAGAGCTGCCAGTCGGCTCCGCTTTTGCACTGGGCGATGATGTCGTTTGCCGCCTGGGAGTCGGAAACGATTTCCCCGACGATTTCCAGAACGCCGTCCTTGATGCTTGCTTTTACCATCCCGACGCGGGCGTCGGTCCTGTTCTCGTGATTGGTCAGGAGCGGCACCGTTTCCGGGATTTCCATTCCGGCAAGCTCGACGACGACCGGATGTTTCCAGCCGGGCAAATTCATCTTTCCGCCGGAGTATGCCAGACCGGCCACCTTCGGTCGTCCGCCGCCGGATGCTTCAATCAGTTTGAATTCAGTCATCCTGTTTCTCCTCTGTTTTATTGTTAGTCTGTTGATTGACAGTTATCTCTCCCGGTATCGGGATGTTCAGCTCCCGCATCAGGCGCAGTTCCTTGGCTCTCTGCCTCAGAACCGCTTCGTAGTCCTGTCCGTCTCTGGCGCACTCAGCGGCGAGCGTCGTCGCGCCGTTGAGAAGTCTCTGCGCCTGAGCAGACGCTTCCTTGGTGGGATCGACGTGCGGGAAACCGTCCCAGAACCACATATGGATTTCATCATCCGCGGTAATGCCGGGATGTGGAAAGATCAGCAGATATTCCTTGAGCCACAGATAGAAGATGCGGTTCAGAACATCTTTTTCCCAGCGGCTCCGGTCCACCAATATTGATTTATGGTATATTTGGTTATCCAGGCGACCTGAAGCGTAATTGAATCCGGAGAAATCCCCTGCGACCGTTCCGTAGGTCGAACAGACGCATCGTGCCACCTCGGAGAGGATGACCTTCACGAACTCGGCGTGGTTCGCCGTCGGCTGCTTGCTGTCCAGCTGTCCCATCTTCCATCCGGCGGGAACCGTGAGCATCATATTCCGTTCCAGTGGGATGGCGTCGAGTGCCGCAAGGTCTTCGGATTCGCCGTCGGGCGGAGAGTCCGTGTAGAGGACCGCCGCAAAATCCGCAGCCGCCTCTGCCGCTGACAACGCCGCCAGATTGTATCGTCTGAGCTGGGCGAACAAAGGAAGCGCCGCCGCAAGTTCCGGGACTCCGCGATGAAGGCCGGGTCTGTCATGCCGGAAGATATGAACCATGTATTCGGCGGGGATCTCAAATGCTTCCTCGCCCGTCGCGCACATGGCATCGCCCGGATGGCGTTTCAGGACGCGATAGCTCACCGGGTTGCCCCATTGATCAAAGGATATGCCGTCGATGCTGGAAGAATCCGCAAGCCACGTCAGGCCACCCGATACGCGGTCGGCCTCGATGACGTTGATGTCGAGCTTCACCGGATGCCGGACTTTCGGGTTGGTCGCCAGGACGGCGAACGATTCCCCGTCCTGACACCGTGCAATACGCATGCAGCGGAGCTTCCATGCCAGACCAACGGCATCTGCCCAGCGGACAAACTGCTTTTCGATTTTGTCGTTGAACTCTTCGTCCTCAGTCAGCATCTGAAGCCTCGGACCAGTTCCCACGGTATCGTTCGCGAGCATCTGGACCAGTCCCTTCGCGTAACTGTTGTTCGCCACTTCGTAACGACTTCTCATGCGGAGGATTCGTCTGACTTCGGGACGGGCTTCCTGGTCGGCAGAGAAATAGTCCGCCGCCGACCAGTGCCGTGCGTTGTCCGCAGTTGTCTGGGCGGCATCAAAGCGAGCTCTGACTGTTGGCCGCCCAAGCATCCGGATCTTCCCGTGTTTCTTCTTTCTGTTCATGTATCCCTCACGCTCCTGAATGGCTCATCTTCGTAAATTTCAGGCCGGAACTCCGGGATTTTGCTGCCTTTTTCGACGCGAGATACATATCAGCCTTGATCACGTCCGACAACGGATGCTGTTCCACGCTCTGTCCGTCGACCTCGGCGCTTTTGGGGCCGGAGGCATTCTTCTGAATGACCTCCTCAAGATTGCTCTTTTGTTCTGGCATGGGGTGTCTCCTGTTTTTGTGAATCTCATGTGTTCCTACTCTTGTTTACGAGAAAAAACAGGCACTTGTCCAAAAAAATCACGATTTTCTGGATTTTAAAAGTTCGGAAAGACGGATTCTCGACCTCGAAGACTGCATGTCGGGCTTATTTGCGTTCCGTTTGATGGACGAAAGCTTCACGGGCTGGCCACGCCGTTTCAGAGGCATTGGCGTTCCAAATTCCGGCATCGTGGCTCCCAGCATCGACCCGCAGACCGCGCATCCGGCCAGACAGTCCAGCCAGTGATTGTCGTTGTGTTCCGGTTTCAACTTCCATTCGTCCACGGTGCGCCCGCGCCCCTGCGTCTTCACTCTGTATTCTGCCGTCAGATGTTCCGCGATCAACTGGTGGACGTCCGGTCTGCGGCCATAGAAGGATAGGCTTCCGTGGTCGCCCAGCATTACGGCCAGTCGGGCATGAACAAAGCTTTTCCAGAAGTTCGAGTCGAAGATGACGTGTCGGATAGCCCGTTTGCCCGCCACATTTGGCATCATCCAGTTGAAGCCGATTTTGTCGCCTGCGCCTTTCCGGTATTCGGTCATGGGCTTGGAGGAAGCGCCGACGAAACGCCCGTGCGACGGATAGATGATACCCGCCCACTGCGTCTGCCGACAGAACTGGTACACGATGTCCGTCGAAGCGCCCCAGTTTGCGTCAATCAGAGCCTTCTCGATCTTGAACATGATGCCGTCTTCCCGTTCCCATTCCCGCGAGAGGAGATCATCGACCAGCGTTTCCAAAGCGGCATAGATGCCACCCTCCAGTCCGGCGTTCGGGAACTTGCTCTGAATCGTCGGATTCGCAGTATCGAG
>JAFYBD010000055.1 GCA_017540385.1 Lentisphaeria bacterium | reverse complement strand
TTCGAGGCCGTCATCCTCGCCTCCGGCAGCGAAGTCAACCTCGCGCTCGACGCGGCGGCCATCCTCCGCGGCGAAGGCCGCAAGGTCCGCATCGTCTCCGTCCCGTCCCTCGAGACCTTCCTCCGTCAGGACGCCTCCTTCCGCGAGAGCATCCTCCCGAACGCCTGCCGCAAGCGCATCTCCATCGAAGCCGGCACGACTCCGATGTGGTATGCCCTGGTCGGCCTCGACGGCCTCGCCATCGGTCTCGACCACTTCGGCGCGTCCGCTCCGTACAAGAAGCTCGCGCAGGAATTCGGCTTCACGCCGGAAGCGGTCGCCGACAAGGTCCGCGCCTATCTTCAGGCGTAAGCGCTCCGCCGCTTGCGGCTGATTCGTTTCGAAGCCCCCGCGGCCTCCCGCCGCGGGGACGAATGATGTTCCGGTCCGGGCGGTTTCGTCCGGTCCGGGTTTCCGTCTCCGGGGCTTCCCGGAATTGAACTTGACGGGCCGACGCCTGTCGCGGTGCCGCGTTCTTTCGGCTCCGCGAGGGTGATCCCGCCCGGGGAAGGGGATGCGGCAATGGCTGTTTTCAAGAAGAAAGTCAAGGTCTCGAGGGTCGTGCTCTTTGCCGCGATCCCCGTGGTCATCGCCGCGCTTGTCCTGACCGGCTTCTTCACGTTCCGCCGCACGCTCGCCCGCTTCTCCCTCGACTTCTACTATCCGTTCTATCAGGCCGCGAAGAAGGTCGAACTCGCCGCGGCGCGTCAGGCGCTCGCGCTTCAGTCCCGGCAGGACCTCGCCGCCGCAGTGGAACAGCTCCAGCGGCAGAACGCCCTTCTGGCGGCGCAGGTCGAGCTCCTCCGCGAAATGGAGACCGACAACGAACGTCTCCGCCAGGAACTCCGCATGCCGCGCTGGTCCGGGTACAACAAGGTTTACGCGGAGGTCATCCTGCGCGATCCGGCCACCTGGACCGAGCAGTTCGTGATCTCGAAGGGCATGAACGACGGCATCGAGACCGGCGACCCCGTCCTCACGTTCCAGTTCGCCCCGCGCGGGGGCACCCCGAGCTGCGTGCTCGCCGGACGCGTGATCGAGACGTCCTCCCGCACCTCGGTCGTGGCCACGGTCGTGAACCCGGCCTGCCAGTTCAGCGTTTCCCTTGCCGAATCCGGCGCGAGCGGTACGCTCACGGGCAACGGCGCCGACGCGGGCACCGCGCTGATCTCGCGCCTCCCGCTGAAGAGCAAATACGGCCTCGGCGAAATGGTCCTCACGAGCGGCTATTCCGAGCGCACTCCCCAGGGGATCTGCATCGGATTTCTCACGGAGGCCCCGATGGGCGCGAACCGCGCGGCCGTGGTGCACGATGGCGGACTCTACGCCGAGGCGTGGATGAAACCCGCCGTGTCGCTGGACAACATCCGGTTCGTGGTGGTCCTGACCGGGAAATGAGGTTGCGGAGGGGTCGATGTTCGCGTTTTTGTATTTCACGCTCTGGTCGATGGTCCTGCTGATCGCGGAGACTCTGCTGCGTTCCGCCGGGCTCGCGATCCCCCTGCTGGCATTTTTCTATGTGGCCGCGTCGTTCGCGGTGTCCCCGGGCATGGCGCTGTGTTTCGCGCTCGTCTTCGGCGTGGCGCAGGATTTCGTGATGGGATGCTTCATGCCGTGGAACGGCCTCGTGCTCGCAGTGCTTACGCTCCCCGCAGTGCTCCTGCACGCGAAACGCCCCGGTTCCGACGCGCTCGAGTTTCTCGTCGGCGCGATGATCCCGCTCTTCGTCGCATTCCCCTCTGCATGGACGGTCCTGACCACGCCCGAAGCTTTCGCTTCGCTGCTGACCTCCTGCCTGCTCGGGGCGATCCTGCTCCCCGTGGCGTTCAGCCTCGTGTCGCGTTCGGCCGACCGCCTGAAGATCGGCGTGTGGAATTCCGCCGACGGAGGTGAATGATGTCCGGCGACGACGATTCGCGTTTTGTCATCGACGCTTTTGCCCTGCGCATCGGCCTGCTGGCGCTGATCGCCTTTCTGATGTTCTCCGTCCTCGTGATCCGGCTCTGGCAGATGCAAGTCATCCGCGCCGCCGAATACGAGTACAAGGACCGCAAGCAGAGCGCTCGCCGCATCCGCATCCCGGCTATGCGCGGCGAGATACTCGCGCTTGACGGTACCCCGGTCGTGCGGAACCGTCCGTCGTTCAACGTGCTCTTCCACCCCGGCGAAATGACCACCGAGCGTTCGCGCGACCAGTCGAAATTCATCATGGACAAGGCCGACCAGGTCGCGGCCGTCCTCGGGCGTGTGAATCCGCTCTCGCTCGAGAATGTCCGCCGCCACCTGAACACCCAGCCGGGGCTTCCGCTCACGGCGTTCAAAGACCTGACCGACGAGGAGCGCGGCCGCCTCGACGAACTCTTTCCGCCCATCCGCGGGATGGAGGTCACGGCCGAACCCATGCGCGAATATCCCTTCGGCAGCCTCGCTGCCCAGCTCATCGGCTACGTCGGCAACGAGGACCCGAGCGGCGCGGGCGACCGCCGCGAATACTTCTACTACCTGCCGAGCCTCGAGGGCCGGTCCGGACTGGAGTACCAGTTCAACGAGAAGCTGTCGGGCAAGGCCGGGAGCCAGTTCGTGATGGTGAACAGCAACGGATTCGTGCACGAACAGCTCGAGGAGCCCACGCCGCCTCAGAACGGCTATGATCTGAGGCTGACGCTCGACATCGACGGCCAGATGGCCGCCGAGAAGGCGCTGAAGGGCCGCCGCGGGGCCATCGTGGTCCTGAATGCTTCCACCGGGGCCGTGCGCGTGATGGCGTCCTCCCCGACGTTCCCGCCCGGCGACTTCGTCCCGTCCATCTCGCGCAAACGCTTCGCCGAGCTCAACGAGGACCCGGGGAGACCGTTCCTGAACCGCGCCGTGCAGGGGGCCTACATGCCCGGCTCCACCATCAAGCCGCTCACTGCGCTTGCCGGCCTTGAAAGCGGCATCCCGGACACGAAGATATACGATTGCGAGGGCTCCACGCCCCACGGCTACAGGGGGAAGATCAAATGCACCGGCATTCACGGCGAGCTCGACATGCGCCAGGCCATCAAACGGTCGTGCAACGTGTATTTCGTCGAACTCGGCGTCGAGGTCGGCATCGACCGCCTCAGCAGGATGTTCGAATCCGCCGGGATCGGCCGCAAGACCGGGATCGAGATTTCCGAGCGCGCAGGCGATCTGCCGAAGGACGGCCCCAGCTGGAACGAAAGCGAAACCGCCTACGTGAGCATCGGGCAGGGCAGGGTCACGGTCACGCCGCTGCAGGCCGCCGTCTTCTATGCGGCCATCGCCAATGGCGGCACGATCTGGACTCCGTACCTCATCGACCACATCTACGACCACGACCGGATATCCGGTAAACGCCTCAGCGTGTTCGACGCCATCCCCCGCAAGGCCGGACAGCTCGCCGCCTCGGAAAAATCCCTGAAGGTCGTGCGCGAGGGCATGTACCTGGTCGTGCACGACCCCGCGGGCTCCGGCAGGCGCGGCAACATCAAGTCCGCCGAGGTCTATGCGAAGACCGGCACGGCCGACGTCGGACTCACCACGCTGACGACCAAGAACACCTGGTTCAACGGCTTCGTGACGCATCCGAAGACCGGCGAGCTCCTGAGCTTCGCTGCCGTCGTGGAGGAGGGCGATTCCGGCGGCACCACCACCGCGCCCATCGTCGCGGCCATGCTGACAGAGTGGTTTGCGCGCGACTGACGCCCCGTTTTCCCCTTGTCCGGCACGGTTCCGGGAGGGGCACGAAAAAAAAGCGAAAAAAAACCTGTTTATCCTGTTGATTTTTACGCCGGGAGGGGCTATAGTAACGGAGATTCCACAGCCGGAATTTGGCCTTTCCGGACGGCGATCGACTGCAAGTGGTTTGAAAACATAATGTTTCGGAGTTTGCGGCACGTTTTTCCTCGCGTCGCGCCTCTCTCGGGACAGGTTTTCATCCCCCGGGAGTCGTCGGTCCCGACTGTCCCCAGGTCCGGTATCATCAACACGATTGGAGCTAAAACGAAATGAAAGAGTGTTACAGTGACGGCATCGCCAACATTTCCCTGAATCATGGTCTGGTGATCATCGATTTCTTTCATCTGCTGCCGGATCGCGATAAACCGGCGCTGCGCGAGTCTCATTTGCGCCTCACGCTTCCCCTCGAGGGGTTCCTCGACCTGGCTTCCCTCGGCGAAAAGGTCGCCAGGCATCTCGCCGAGATCGGCGTGTACCGGACGCTGCCGGAAGGGAAATCCGCTCCCGCGAAATCCGAGAAGAAAGCCGTGAAAAAGCCTGCTCCCGCGAAGTCCGAGAAGAAACCCGCCCCCGCGAAGGCTCCGGCGAAGAAAGCTGAACCCGCGAAACCCGCCGCGAAACCCGCTCCTGCGAAGGCTCCGGCGAAGAAAGCCGAACCCGCGAAACCCGTCGCGAAGCCCGCTCCGGCGAAGGTTCCGGCGAAGAAAGCCGAACCTGCGAAACCCGCCGCCAAGCCTGCCGCGAAGCCCGCTCCCGCGAAGAAGCCCGCTCCCGCCAAGGCTCCCGCGAAAGGCAAAAAGCCGGCGAAGTGATCCGCCATTTCCTGGGCTCTCCGGCCCGTTGACGAAAGCCGTGCCGCCGTCCCGTCCGTCCGGTCCTCCGGATGCGACAATCGGACGCGTTGGCGCGGCTTTTTGTTTTCGGGCACCTCTGAAAATCGGTATTCGGCGGCTTTTCGCGTCCGGACCAAGTTCAACTGGTAAGATTTTCGGTAGTTGCCTTCGGGTAGCCACGCTCAAATCTTTCTGCATTGTCCTTTTGGTCCATGCGCTGAAAATCCATCCGATCGAATTTTTCGAGATGCCCTTTTGCTTTTTTGAGCTTCCACGCGGGCGCGTCGGCGCGTTTTTTTCAGAAACAGCTTGACAAGGGGGGCTTCCGGCGGTATATTATAAGAATATATTATTCTCCCAAACAAACACTGCCACATTTAACCTAAACCAGCAAAGGAAAAAGAAATGCCGGGCAAAATCAACACTCAGGACGGCAACTACGCAGCCGCGTATGTCGCTTATGCGTTGAGCGAAACTGCAGCCATCTACCCGATCACTCCTTCGTCCACCATGGGCGAATGGGTCGACCAGTGGGCCGCTGAAGACAAGAGAAACATCTGGGGCAAGCAGGTCTCGGTCGTCGAGATGCAGTCCGAAGCGGGCGCCGCCGGCGCCGTTCACGGCTGCCTCGCCGCAGGTTCTCTCACGACCACCTACACGGCTTCCCAGGGCCTCCTCCTGATGATCCCGAACATGTACAAGATCGCCGGTGAGCTCCTCCCGACCGTGTTCCACGTGACGGCCCGCTCCCTGGCCTGTCAGTCCCTGGCAATCTTCGGCGATCACTCCGACGTGATGGCCTGCCGCGCGACCGGTTACGCGATGACCTCCGCCGCAAGCATCCAAGAGACCCATGACATGGCGATCGTGGCGCAC
>JAFYBD010000054.1 GCA_017540385.1 Lentisphaeria bacterium | reverse complement strand
CCTCGCACCGCTGACAACTCCCTTCGTCACGGAGGTGCTGCCATACATGCCGTCTACGATCACCTGGCCGCCGCGGCCGATGTCGCCGCCGAGGAGTATTCCGCCGAACGCGCTGATGTAGGACGAGCTGATGACATAATAACCGGAAGCGATACCGCCGGACAGGACCCTCATCCCGCCGCCGGAATAAACATAAGCGGAGATATCCACGCCGCCATTGCTGACGGTTTCGAAGCCGCCATGGTGGATGTTTGCGCTGGACACAAAACCGCCGGACAGGACGAAAACGCGACCGCTGCTTAGGATGTCGGGAGACTGCAGGGTCTGTCCCTTGCTGACATAGGTCGAACCCTTGGAAATGACTGTACCCATGATGATGCCTTTCTCTTTGCGAGGATTGCGGGTTTGTTATGTGAAACGAAACAGAATATCGTACGAAGCGAACGGAAAACAACGTTTTTTCCGAACAGGTGTTACTATACCACACTTATTAGGCAATATCAAGAAAAAATCGTAAGACAAATCCGTTTTTTTACAAAAAAAAAAGAAATGGCATGCCGGGCGAGTGCGGGGAAAAACGTTTACCGGAGGGAACGGTGCGGCAAAGGCTTACCTGGACGACTTCTTCGCGGCGGGTTTCTTCGCCGGAGCCTTTTTCGCCGGGGATTGCTTCGCGGCGGGTTTCTTCGCCGGAGCCTTTTTCGGAGCGGAGAGGTTCAGGGCGTCGAGCTGGTCCCAGGGGGACGGCGCGGCGGAATCGGGCTCGGGTTCGGCCGGACGCGAAGCGCAGGCGCAGGAGCCGTGATTGAGGTTGACGCCGCAGGAGGGGCAGACGCCCTTGCAGTCCGGGGAACAGTAGAAGCAGGAGGGAATCGCGAGGAGGAGTTCCTCGCGGACGTCGTCGGTGAGGTCGACCTCCAGGTCGCGGACTTTCTCGAAATGGAAACAGAGGTCCCTGACGGCGATCACGGTGCGGACGTCGTCGAGGCAGCGCGCGCAGGAGGTGAGGATCGGAACGGATGCGGAACCGGTCACGACGAGGTCGGCGCCGGCCATCACGGCGGACAGGCGGTAGGTGATGTCGCCAGCGGGGACGAGCGGGGGTATCGCATCGGGGGACAGGCCGAGGACGTCGGAGGATTCGGTGCCCTCGAGGAGATACGGGACGTCCGGGAGGATGTGCGAGGTATTGATCTTGATCATGAGCGGGACTCCATCTTTTTTCGGACGGCCTCGACGACTTCCGGGGGAACGAATGCGGAGACGGACCCGCCGCAGGAGGCGATCTCGCGGATGAGGCGCGAGCTGACGAAAGAGTATTCCGGGCTCGGCATCATGAAGAGGGTCTCGCAGGCGGCGTTCAGCTCGCGGTTCATGAGCGCCATCTGGAATTCATACTCGAAATCGGAGACGGCGCGGAGACCGCGGATGACGGCGGACACCTGAAACTCGTTCACGGCGTCGGCGAGGAGGCCGGTGAAGGTGACGACGCGGACGTTCGGGATCGAGGCCGTGACCGTGCGGATGAGCTCGATCCGCTCCTCTGTGGTGAAGAGCGGAGATTTTTCGGAATTGCGTGCGACGGCGACGAGGACCTCGTCGGCGATGCGTGCGGCGCGTGCGATCACGTCCAGATGGCCGTTCGTGACCGGGTCGAAACTGCCGGGATACATGAGGCGTTTCATCCGGCGACCTCCTTCGTTTGAGCTTCGGAGACGGCGCAGTGGTCTCCGATGGCACCGGCCGGGAAGATGTCGAGCCCGGCGGAATCCGGGTCGAAGAACGCGATCTCGGAAGCCTCGGCATAGGCGGGGAGGACCTCCAGAGTGCGGCCGTCGCGGGTCTTGGTGAGCCGGTCGTGGAAATGGCCGACGAAGACGATGGAGTCCTTCGGGCAGTCCTCGAGGAATTTGAGGGCGTGGGGCTCCGGGAAAAACTGCTTGTGTGCCTGATTTGTGACGCGGAGACGTTCGCGGACGTAGTGGGCGAAAGAGGGTCCGAACGTGGAGCCGATCACCCAGAGGAAGCCGCGCGTGAGGGGATTCCGGAGGATGAAACGCAGCACGGCGTAGGCGTAGTCGGCCTTGTTGATGCGGTCGCCGTGGAGCCATTGGAGCAGACCGGACTGGAATTCGTCCTCGCTGCAGTAGGAGAAGGCGTCGCCGTAGGTCTTCGCGACGAAGAACTCGTGATTGCCCTCCAGGAAAACGATCTCGCGGCGGGACTTCTCGCCGCGGCACCAGTCGAGAAAACGCCGCTGCTCCTCGGTTTCGTAGCCGCGGATGGCGATCCAGAGGTCGAAGATGTCGCCGAGGAAAATGACACCTACGTCCGCGGGGAGCCCGGAGACGCGACCGAGGAGCCGGAAGAAGTCATTCTCCGGCGTTCGGCAGGTCAAATGTGCGTCGGCGATCATCAGCCAGCGTTTGGACATGTGCGAAACAGCCTTTCCCGAAAATGCGGTCGCTCCCCTGCGCGGGGGAAAACCAGTTAAATATGATACTATATCACGAAAAAGCAAAAAAGAAAGTGAAAGTGTTTGACTTTTAGAGAAAATATGCCATATTATTTGTTGTTCGGAAGCAAACGGACGGGCTTTGGCAAGGCGAGACACGCGCCGGACCGTCCCGCCCACGGGGACGGAGGTCCCGGCGATTCCAGACCATTTGCCGGCTTAGCTCAGCGGTAGAGCTACGGTTTTGTAAACCGTCGGTCCTCGGTTCGAATCCGAGAGCCGGCTCCATTTTTGAGCCCAAATCACCCTGTTTCACGTTTTCCGATACACTGTGAAACATGGTGTTTTTTTGTGATTTTCGAGCGTAAATCCACAAAAATCCACAGAAACTGCCAAAGAAACGGCCTCGGTCTCTCACGGGACTATCAAAGAAACTGGCAAGGAAACAGTCCCCCCTCAAAACACGGGCAAAGACACTATCAACGAAAACCTGTTACGCGCAATCCGGACCCCCATATAAAGATAGTGTCTGTCTACGCTCAGACACGTGCCGTAGCGTAGCACGGCACTACTGCAGTTGAGGTGCTAACCTCGTGCTCAAGCGAAGCTGAGAGCACACACAGAGTGTGCCAGGCTGCGCCTGGACTGTAGCAGTGCCCGGCTTCGCTCGGGCACACACAGAGTGTGCCAAGTAGTGCCCGGCTTCGCCAGGGCACGTGTTCTCGCGAAGCACGGCACTACCGCAGTGCAGGCCGTTGGCCTGCTCAGGCGATGACGGTCCAGTTCATGTCCACGCCGCGGCCGAGTTCGGTCCACTGGGTGGTGTCGCCGGAGGCGTAGTAACCCAGCATGCCGGTCGAATACTGGCGGACCAGGAGGTCGTCCTGCTGATCGCCGTTGTAATCGCCCGCGCCGACCACGAACCAGTCGTCCTTGTCGATCTGGCCGATGGACACGAAATCGTCGAGGCTGCCGTCCGCGCACATGACCATGGATCCGCTGTCCTTGTGGAACAGGACCATGTCGTCCTTGCCGTCGCCTGCGAAGTCGCCGATGGCACGGACTTCCCAGCCGGACCAATTCAAACTGCCGAGCGTGGTCATGCTGCCGTCGAATCCGACCGCATAGAATATCTGGCCGCCATTGTAGCTCATGATGACCGAATCTTTCCCTTCGCCGGTGAAGTCGCCGCAGCCGACGAGCGTCCAGGCGTCTCCGCCGAAACTGCCGCTCAGGCTGGTCCATTCGGATGTGCCGTCCGTCCACACGCCGAGCGCATAGAGCTCCGGAGCATACCACACGATGGAGTTCCGCCCGGCGTTCCCCGTGAGGTTGCCGACGGCATTGTGCCAGACATGGTTCTCCTTGTTTTCGAGGAAGTCGATGGTCACCCAGTTGTCGTCGGTGTCGACGCCGCCCTTGTAATACCCGATGTACGCGCCCTCCTTGCCGTCCACGACCACACCGTAGCCCGCGAACACCGCATCGGCCCGGCCGTCGCCGTCCATGTCGTACGCGCCAATGAGCTTCCAGTCGGCCGGATGCGTCATGTTGGAGCCGCGCCATTCGTCGGTACCGTTCAGCCAATACCCGGTCTGATCGTCACCGCCGGTGTACTGGAACAGCACGTCGGAGACGTTGTTCCCGTCGACGTCGCTCTTCGCAAAGTGTTCGGCCTCGACGATTTCCACGCTCAGTACGCCGTCGTTCACGGCGAGCGTGTAGGCGGTGTTCCCGAGGAACAGCGTGGAGCCCGCGCTCAGCGTCCCGAAGGATTCGCCGGCCGTATTCACCACGGTGATGACCGAGTCGAACGCCGTCACGCCGTCTGCGAGGGCGTATTTGCCATACCCCTGTTCGGCGTTCACGGTGAGGGTGAAGCGAGGCGTCCCCCTGACCAGCGAGAGACCGCGATACAATACGCCGCCGCCTGCCGCAATGCCGGAGATGTCGAAATCGAGCACGCCGTTTATGGTGACGATCGCGTCGGAATCGAATGTCGCGCCTCCGGTGAGTTTCGAGGTGCTGCCGAGCGTGACTGTGCCGGAGAGTATCACGTCGGACGTGCTGGCGATCGTCACGCCCGCGACCTGCAGATCGGTCTCGAGTCCGGCCTTGAAATTCCAGATGAAGACGCCGCTCTCCAACGTGACCGATCCGGCGTTCACCGTGAGGTCCTGCGCGGTCGCCCCGCTCTTCATCACGAGCGCGCCGCCGGTGACCATGCTGATCGAACCGTCGGATTTGTACAGGACCACGCCCACGGTCACGTCCCACGCCGATGCGTCGCCCGACAGCGTGAGGGTGGCGTCGCTCATGCGGATCCCGGTCAGGAACGCCCCGTCCCACACGTCCGTGTCGCACGCGACGGTTTCAAAATTGAACGACGTCGACCCGCCTGTTACGTTCAGCTTGCTGGTCGCTCCGAGGAGATCGAGTGCGGCCGAGCCGTCGGCGAACGCGTCGTATCCGATCGTGGCGGTCTGGCCGTTGACCTGGACGACCGTGCCGTCCTCCAGCGAAGACCAGAGCGAATTCACGTACACCACGGGCCGCGTGACGTGTTCCTTGCACACGAGATGCAACTGACCTGCGTCATCGCGGGTGAGCGTGTACTGCATGTTTTCGGCCACGAGGGTCCCTCCGACCCACAGCTTGCCGAGCGAGAAGATGCCGTCGCGCACCACGCTGATGACCCCGGCGAAATCCTCCGCGCCGGACGCCAGCACGTAGTCGCCCGCCGCCTGCGAAGCCGACACCGCCACGCGGAACGTCGTGTCGCCGCGAATGGCGGACATGCGGTTGTACAGCGCCGCACTGCTCCCCGTCATGCCGGAAATGTCGAACTCCAGTATGCCGTCGATGGTGATGACCGCGTCGTCCGCGAACGTCGCACCGCCGGTGAATTTCGTCTGCTTTCCGACCGTGATCGTGCCGGACAGCACGGCTCCCGCGACGCTGTTGAACGTGAGATACCCCGGCATGGGCATCACGAGGCTGACCGTGAGGTCGCGGACGGTCGCGCCCTCCGCCAGAGTAAGCTTGCCGCCGTAGAACGTGAGGCCGACCACCGACGCCCTTCCCAGCTCGACCGTGCCGCCGGAGACCGTGAGTCCGATCACCGACGTCCCGCCCGCCACTGCGAACATGCCGCCTGTGACCGAGACATTCTGCGCCGAAGCGTTTTCGACCTGGAGCAGGCCGTTCGTGACGATGATGCCGGCCGCGATCGCCCCGTTCTCCATCAGGACCGTGCCGCCGGAGACCCGGATGTCCTGCGCCAGCGCGCCGTTCTCAAGCGTGAAAATGTTCCCGGAGACCGTGATATTCCGCGCGGTCGCGCCGTTCTCGAGCGTGAGCGAATAGCCGAACACGGTCGCGTCGGTCAGGATTGCGCCCGCCCGCACCGTCGTGAGGTTCGCGGCGGTATCGTTGTAGAACGACACCGTGCCGCCGGTCACGAACATCTTCGGCACGCTCCGGTATTTCGCCTTCACGGCCGCATAACTTTCGAACGCGTCGTATCCGAGCGTGGCGGTCGTGCCGTCGACCTCGACGACCGTCCCGGCCTCCAGCCCCGCCCACTCCGAATTGAGGTAGACCTGATCCAGGATCGGGTCCTTCGAAATCGTCAGACACAGCTCGCCGCTGTCCCTCAATTTCAGATAGTAATACTTGTCATTGTACATGAAAGAGCCGCCGACCGCGAGCGTGCCGAACTCGGTCCCGTTCCAGTCATTCACGACCGTGACGGTCCCGTCGAAGTCCTGAGCGCCCGAGGCCAGGATATAGTCCATTTCATCCTGGTCGACCGACACCCGGTAGGACACGTTGCCCTTGATGAGGGAGAGGTTATTGAAGAGCGGGGTGGTATCGCCTTTTTGAATCCGGGTGACGTTGAAGTCCAGCGTGCCGTCTATTGTGATGTTCACGCCGTCCTGGATGGTCGTGATCCCCCTCAGGGACAGCACGGCGCCGGCCTCGACCGTGAGCGTGGAGCCTGCGTAGAAGCAGTTGTTGTCGTCCCAGAATACGAGGTTGCTCCCGGCCTTGGCGGTGACCGACGAACCGGATTGGATGCCGCACTCCTTGATCTCGCTCTTCCGGTAGGCGATCACGTTCTGCCCGGCGGAAAGGGTCCGGGACTCCAGCTTGCCCCTGTCCAGGATCAGCGTGCCGCCGTCGGCGAGGTTGTAGAGCGCGTCATTGCCTTTGTTGAAGGCGTCGTATCCGTAGACCGCCGTGCCGCCCTCGACGGTTTCCACGATGGTGTTGAGCGGGACGTTCCACCCCAAATCCTCATTGGCGTAGACAATCGACGGTTTGACGTATCCCTCCACCCGGAGCGCCAGGGTCCCGGAGTCGTCCATCACGGCCGTGACGCTGATCGTCTTTTCGCTGTAGAGGACGTCCCCGCTGTTCACGCGGAGCGTGAAGGTGTCGTAGGAATAACTGCCGTCGGACTTGTACGACCTCTTCTCGCCGAACCTGAGGACGATCTGCCCGATCCGGGCGGCGTCCGTGGCGATCAGATAGGTGCCGGCGGTCTGTTTCGCGTCCAGGACCACGTAGATGGTCGGGGCGCCCTGGACATGCGAAATGCCCTCGAAACGGGCGGTTTCGCTCGCGGTCGTGCCGGCGAAGTCGGCGAAAAGCGTGCCGTTCACGGTCACATTCATCCCCTCCGTGAAAACGTACGAGCCGCCGAGCGTGCCCGTGGCGTCCACGGTGATGGACGCCGGCTTGACGCCGGAGCCCTTCGCCAGGTCGAGCCGGCCGTTGTTCGTGACGGTCACGTCCCCGGCGATCCTGGCGTCCGAAGCGAGCGCGAGCGTGCCGCCGTTCACCACGATGGCGTGATAGGAGAGCTTGTCGCCGGAGAGGGAGAGCGTGCCGCCCGTGACGCAGACCGTGCCGCGTCCGGGGGTCGCATCCGCCGCCTCGTAAATGTCGGCGAAGGCGTCGTACAGGAACGAGGCCATCCCGCCGGGGATTTCGACGTTTTCGCCGAACGTTTTCTCCGTCCAGGTGCTGTTCACGTACACGGTTTCCGGCGCAGGCAGTTCGCTGACCACGAGGAAGAGGTCGTACCCCGCGTCGGACGGCAGCGCCCGGAGCGTGTAATACGAGCCGGCGATCTTCACGGCCCTGCCGACCTCGACGCTGCTGATCTGCACGCCGAAGGTATTGTTCACCGCGATGGGGCTGCCGTCGTATCCGGCGGCGGCGTCCGCCAGGCGGTAGATGCCGTACTGCTGCGTATTCGAGACCGTGATGCTGTACGTGGCCTTGCCCCGCAGATACGACAATCCGCTGAACAGGGCGGCTCCTCCGGCCGTCGTGCCGGAAATGTCGAAATCAAGCCTGCCGTTCACCGTGATGTCCATCCCCTCGCCGAACACGGCGGTGCCGGTGAGCGTGCCTCCCTGCTCGATGAAGATGGAGCCCGTGCCGCCCAGCACGGAGACATTCTCCAGGACGACCGTTCCATTCGCCGAGGAGAAGCCTTTGCGGACGGACAGGGCGGCGTTCAGGATCACGCCGTTCTGAAGCGTCATGATCCCCTGGCCGTTCCTGATCTCGCCCTCCAGGATCGCTCCCGACTTCACGGTCATGACGCCGCCGTTTTCCAGATCCCTCGCGGTCGCTCCGTGTTCCAGCGTCACATGGATCCTCTTCACCAGACCGGGGATATCGTCGGTGAGGACCGTGCCGCTCATCAGCACGGTATGTTTATACTTGTACCAGTTTTTCTGGGCCAGGGACCAGGTCCCGCCGTCCAGGTAGACCGTGCCGTCTTCGGCCGACGCCTCGCAGGCGGTCCGGTAGTCGGCGAACGCGTTTTCGCCGAAGACCGCCGTCCTGCCGTCGCTCAGCGTCACCGCGTCGCCGCCGTTCCGGTTCCACCAGGCGGTATTGACGTAGATGCCGCCCTCGGGCGGTTCGTAGGCTTCGATCGTCAGGTACAGCGAGCCGTTCAGCATGCTCAGGCTGTAGGCCACGCCGTTGTTCCGGTAGGTGCCGCCGACGGACAGCCCGATCGGAGCGGACGGATCGGCGGGGGTCGTGATGACGCTGATGTCGACTTCGGTCGCGACGATCCCCGAACCCGAGGTCGTGAGGGCCGTGGCCGTGTTCCCCGAACCCGTCGCGAGGTACAGGATGTTGCCGCCCGTGTCCGAAGAGGACAGGTACAGGAGGACGTTGTCGTCGCCCGGGAGGCCGATGACCGTGATGATCCCGGGGTTGCCGGCGGATGGCGGAGTGTAGATGTTGACGGTGAAGGAACCGTTGAAATTTCCGGCGTTCACGCCGAGGCAGTAGGTGCCGAACGCCTGGTCCTCCGAGACCACGATGGCGCAGTCCGGCCCGCCGTTCACGTACATCAGCCCGTCGTACAGCGGGGTGCAGGTTTCCGGCGTCAGACCGCGCAGGTCGAATTCCAGCGTGCCGTTCACGGTGATCTCGGCCCCGGCGTCGATCACGGTGCCGCCCGTGGAGGACAGCGTGCCGCCCTGCACCACGGAGATCACGCTGCCCGACGCCGCGTGCACATTCCGCAGGACCCCGCTGGTGACGGAGAAATACCCGTACACGGTCGTATTCTGTACGGTGCCGTAGTGCAGATCGACGAAGTCGCGGATGCCGCCGGCGGGCGAGAACGTGCCGCCGCTGATCCAGATCGCGCCGCCCCCGCCGCGTGCTGCGAGCGCGGCCGAGGCTTCCTCGAGGGTCGCGAACGCGTCCGTG
>JAFYBD010000053.1 GCA_017540385.1 Lentisphaeria bacterium | reverse complement strand
GTCATCTTCGGCAACGTGAACTGGGTCCCCAGCAACGTGTTCGGCGTGGCCCCCGCATACTTCGAAATCCGCAACTGGGATATCAAGGAAGGCCGCATCTTCACGAACGAGGAAGTCGACACCAACGCACGCGTCTGCGTCGTCGGCACCACCATCGTGAAGGAAGTCTTCAACGGCATGTCCCCGCTCGACTGCGAACTCCGCATCGGCGACGTCACCTTCTCCGTCATCGGCGTCCTGAAGACCAAGGGCGCGAACATGATGGGCTCCGACGAGGACGACGTGGTCCTGACCCCCTGGACCACCATGCGCATGCGCGTGACCGGACTCAAGACCGGTACCGCCTCCAATACCTCCAGCACCGTGTCCGACTCCCCCGGCGAACGCTTCGCCATCAGCGGACGCGCGCTCTACCCGGATCAGGACAACAGTATCACGAAGGACAAGCTCTTCTACAGCCGTTTCACCCAGCTGGACCAGATCATCGTGACCGCCTCCACGATCGAGAAGAACGAACAGGCCGTGAGGGAAGTCTCCGACCTCCTCCGCAAACGCCACAGCCTCAGCATCGAGCAGGACGACGACTTCACCGTCCGGAACTCCGCCGAATTCATGTCCATGCTGAACCAGACCTCCACCCTCATGACCAACCTGCTCCTCGGCGTGGCGCTCATCTCGCTCGTCGTCGGCGGCGTCGGCATCATGAACATCATGCTCGTGTCCGTCACCGAACGCACGCGCGAAATCGGCCTCCGCATGGCCGTCGGGGCGCGTTCCCGCGACATCCTGCGGCAGTTCCTGATCGAATCCGTCGTGCTGTGCATCTCCGGCGGCATCCTGGGCATCCTGCTCGGCCATGGCGCATCCCTCATGATCGCCGGCGTCCTGGGATGGCCCATCGAAGCCAGCCCGCAGGCCATCGTGGCGGCCGTCATCGTGTCCGCCACGGTCGGCATCCTCTTCGGGTTCTACCCCGCGTGGAAAGCCTCCCGGCTCGACCCGATCGAAGCCCTGCGCTACGAGTAATGCGACGGGCGCGGCTGCGGGTTCGCCCCCTGCCCCGCCGTCAGTAAAAAATCCGGCCCCGTTTCCCATTTCAGGAAGCGGGGCCGTTCTTTTGTCAGCGTGTTTTGCCGGATGCTTACGGGATGTACGCGATCAGCGTGATGCCGCTGTACGTGATGCCCGGATTGCACTGGCAGCGCCGCACGAGGAACTTGTATTCGGGCACCCATTCATGCAGCAGCGGAGCGGTCTCGAAGAACTCCTCCGGGTGATGGTAAATGCCGATCGTGAGCAGCGGCTTGTCGCGCTTGATGATCTTCTCCGCGCCTTTCACCACGCGGAGCCCCGCGCCGCCGACGTCGGCCTGAATCCAGGCCACGCGTCCCTGCACGGCTTTCTTTTCCTCGAAGAGGTCCAGGGGCACCAGCGGAACCTGCGTCCGGCACGGCTTGCCTTCCTTGTCGCGGTCGGCGTTCAGGGTGAGCTTTCCGGGCTTGTCGCCGATGGCGATCTGGTACATCTCAAGGGTCTTCAAGTTCGCGCGGGTCACGTTCGCCCGCAGGAAGAGCTGATTGCCGACCGAGGGTTCGAAGGCGTAAATCTTCGCGGGGTTGAACTGGCTCATCACGATGGCCGAAGCCCCGCAGAATGCGCCGCACTGGTAGAAGACGCCGCCGGACAGGCGGTCGGTCACGGCCTTGTCGAGGTAGATCGCGCCGTGTTTATAGAAGAACTGCGGCGGGTCGAAATACGGGAATTTGCCTTTCGCGATCGCTTCGTACTCGGGGCGTTTCTTCAGATGCTCCTCCCAGTCCTTGCGTTCGCTCTCGGTCGTCATGCCGAGGGGATAGTAGAACACCACGTTGCGGAATTCCGGGGTCGGGAACGCCTGGATGCGCCTCAGGCCGAGCCGCACGGCGTTCACGCTGGCCTCGTCGGCGAGGAGCGGTTCGAGCGTCTTCAGCGCGGTCGGACGGTTCGCCATGTACAGGCGGAATCCGAGGGAATAGTCGCAGAATTTCGGGGGCACGTGCAGGAGCCCGAACTGTTTGAAGAGCTGTTCCTCCTTCGAGCCCGGCTTCGTATTCGCGTCCGGGGCGGTCTGCTGCGGGGGTTCCGCCGGAGCCGCTGCGGGCATGGCGTGACCGGTCATCGTCGCGGAGACGTCGCTTTCCGCGCGTTTCCGGACAGTTTCCGCGGGCTTCTTCGGCGTCGCGCTCGGCGGCGGCTGAATGGTCCCGACCGCCTGCTGCTGTTCCCCGAGGTCGAAATTGTCCTCGAACCCGCCGAAATTGTCTTCGCCTGCTCCGAAGTTGTCCTCGTCTGCGCCGAAATTGCTCTCGGTCGCGGCGGTTTCCGTCCGCTGGGCCTGTTCGGCCGCGGGGGCGGTCGCGGTATCGTGATTCGACGGCTCCTCCGCGGGTGCGGCAGCTGTCGTGGTCGTTTCGTCTGTCATGGTGTTTCTCCGCTTCAGAAAAAGATGATGGTCACGCGGGGTCGATGGTCCCCAGCGCGGCCTTGAAATGCTCCAGCATGACCGGCACGAGCGGGGCGTTCGTGCAGAGGATGCCCTCCGAGGGATAATTCGTGCCGCCGTTCATGTCCAGCACCGTCGCGCCGGCCTCGGACGCGATCAGCGCCCCGGCCGCCACGTCGTATTCCTTCAGCGCGATCTCCCAGTACACGTCGACGCGGCCGGACGCCACGAAACACAGGTCCAGCGCGGCCGAACCGCAGCGTTTCACGTCGGAGACGGCCGGGAACACGCGGTCGATGATCGGCATGTTGTTTTTCGCCAGTCCGGCGCGCAGACACGCGAATCCGGTGGCTGCCACGGCCTTCGAGAGCGAGTCGCAGCCGGACACATGGATCGGCCGGCCGTCCTCGAACGCCCCCTTGCCTTTCTCGGCCGAGAACATCATGCCGAGTCTGGGCGCGTAGACGCATCCGGCGATCGTCACGCCGTTTTCCTTCAGGGCGATGGAGATGGAGAAGAACGGGTGCCCGTGGACGAACGACTGCGTGCCGTCGATGGGGTCGACCACCCAGCAGAACGGCGAGTCGGCGTCGCTGCGGCCGTATTCCTCGCCGAACATCCCGTGCCCCGGGAATCTCCTGTGGATTTCGCCCGCGATGAGCGTTTCCACGGCCTTGTCGGCGGTCGACACGATGTCGCGCGGGGTGCTCTTGCAGGAGATGGCGTTCTCCTTGATGTGCGTGAAGTATTTCATCGCCTCTGCGCCGGCCATGCGGGCGATGTCCTGAATGTCCCGGAGGTAATCCATGCGCGCTCCCCCGGTTCAGTCGATCCTGACCTGGCCGATGATGTCGCGGACGGATCGGATGCTGTGGGAATTCAGGTAGTCGTTGATCTCGTCGATGATCTTGAGCGGCGCTCTCGGATCGGCGAAGATCGCGGTGCCGACCGCGACCGCCGAAGCGCCCGCGAGCATGAATTCGATCGCGTCCAGTCCGCTCATGATGCCGCCCATGCCGATGATCGGGATGGAAACGGCTTTCGACGCTTCGTAAACGAGCTTGATCGCGACCGGTTTGATCGCGGGACCGCTCATGCCGCCGGTCACGTTCGCGATCTTCGGACGGCGCGTTTCCACGTCGATCGCCATCGCGGGGATCGTATTGATGAGGCTCAGGATGTCGCTTCCGGCGTCCTGTGCGGCCTTTGCGAAATCGGCGATGCGGGGGACGTTCGGGCTCAGCTTCGTGATGAGCGGGATGGTCGTGGCCTTGCGGACGGCGGCGACCACTCCGGCCATCGTCTTCGGATCGGTACCGAACGACAGCCCGCCTTCTTTTACGTTCGGGCAGGAGACGTTGATCTCGATTGCCGCGATGGCATTCTTTTCCTCCTCGAGTCGTTTGGCCACGAGCGCGTAATCCTCGGGCGATTTGCCCCAGATGTTCACGATCACGGTCGCGCCGGTCTCCTTGAGGTGCGGCAGATAGTGTTTGTCGGTCAGGAACGCGTCCACGCCGGGCCCCTGCAGGCCGATGGCGTTCAGCATGCCCCCCATGACCTCGGCCACACGGGGAGCGGCGTTGCCGTTGGACGGCCACGGAGCGATGCCCTTCACGACCACCGCGCCGAGCTTCTTTGCGGGGTAGAAATCTTCGTATTCGGAGCCGTATCCGAACGTGCCGGACGCGGTCATGACCGGGTTCTTCAGCGAGAGCGGTCCCAGTTTGACTTTCAGATCAGCCACAGTACACCTCCTCCGAGGGATAGACCACGCCTTCCTTGCAGCTGCGCGAATAGCGCCAGCCTTCGGGCGAATCCTTGTCGACCACCTTGATCACGCAGGCGTAACACGCCCCGACGCCGCAGCCCATGTGCTGGTCCATGCTGACCTGGCACCGGATGCCGATCTTGTCGGTCTTCTTCACGAGGTCGTAGAGCATGGGCGCGGGGCCGCAGCCGTACACCATGGAGTTCGCGGGGAAGTTCTTCGTGAAGCTCGCCATGAGGTCGGTCACGCGTCCGCGGTATCCCCTCGAACCGTCGTCCGTGGCGACTTCCACGCGCCAGCCGAGTTCCTTGTATTCGTCGAGCAGGATGAAATCGGATTTCGTTTTCGCTCCGATGAACACGATCCCCGGCAGCGGAGCACAGGACGCGAGGAAGAGCGTCGAGGCCGCGCCGTAGCCGCCGGCCACGATGACCGGATACACGTCGTCGTCCGGCACCCAGTAATGCGTGCCGAGCGGCCCCATGACGTCGCATTTGTCCCCCGGCTTCATCTTCGCCAGGAGTTCCGTCCCGGCGCCCACGACCTTGAAGACGATCGTGAGCTCGCCGGTGTCGGGGTCTGCGTCGGAGATGCTGAAGGGCCTCCGCAGGATGTGCTCGGGCGAATTGCCGATTCGGATGTGCACGAACTGGCCGGGCAGCGCATCGGCCGTCACGTGGGGCGCATGGAATACGATCCAGTGGTACGCGCCGTGAAGCACGCCGCATTGCAGGATGGGGCATGGTAAATCGTTCATGAAGATTTTACTCCTGTTCTGGGGGAAATGAGGTCCCGCCGGGGACCCCGGAATCTGTCTTGATACACATGTCAATAATATACTACATTCCGGCGAAACGTCAAGACCGTTCCTGAATTTTCCCCGTTTTCGTCGTGTTTCCGGATCGTTTTAACCCTGTTTTATATTCATTTCACGTGATTTTCCATATTTTTCCGCAAAATTATGCTTGACTTTTTCTTTTGCGCGGTGTATGGTATTGCAATCTTGCGACAGACCGCACAACGGGCTGGATCACCGGATCCACTCCGCTCAGCCGTGCGGGACTGCTTAGGATATACTGTTCGGTCAATGCGCAGGTTATTCAATATGAAGCCTTCTTCAGCGGGTCGCTCCAGTGCATTCAGTTGCGCCGTCCTCCATCGCAATGAATTCCAGACCGCCAGCCCGAAAAGGTCCGTCCCGCCAGATTTACCAAGCGGAATAACCGCGAAAGGACAAAAACAATGAGACTGTACGTGGGCAATCTCGCATTTGCCACCACCAACGACGAACTCAAGGCCGCCTTCGAGGCGTTCGGAGCCGTTGAATCCGCCACCGTCATCATGGACCGCGACACCGGCCGCTCCAAGGGCTTCGGTTTCGTCGATATGTCCAACGACGAGGAAGCCAAAGCCGCGATCGAGGGGCTTGACGGCAAGCCGCTCGGAGGCCGCAATGTCCGCGTGAACGAGGCGCGTCCGAAAGAGGATCGCCCCCGCGGCCCCAGACGCTTCTGAGTTCAGATCCGCAGAAACGATTCAGGACGGTTTCCGGTCATCCGGGAACCGTCCTTTTCTTTGCACGGCGGGAAGGGGCTCAGTCCCTCTCGGCGCGCCGGTTGCGACGCTGCTGGTAATAGTTGCTCCGGCTCGTGAATCCGCTGCGTTTCGCTGCTTCGTCGGGCGGTACTCCGTCCCGGATCAGATGGTCCGCCACGGCTAGACGCAGATCGTTCAGGTACTGGCAGAACGTCTGCCCGGTCGCCTGCTGGAAATGCAGGTGGAACGAGCTCCGGCTCATGCCGGTGATCTCCAGAGCGTCCTCCACCGTAACCGGCTGCACGTACATGCTGTCGAGGTAGAAGAGCAGTTCGGAAATGCGGCGTTCCGATGCGCCCGAATCCACCGCATACGGACGGCGTGGAGGTTCCGGCAGATGGAACCCGATCTCGAGCAGGTTTCCGATCAGCGAATTGATCCGCAGGGCGTTGCCGAACGCCGGTTTCTCCTGCAGGTCCAGGATCGAGTGGAAGAGCGCGCCGCAGGATTTCCGGTCGGCGTCGTTCAACGGCAGCAGATAGCCGTTTTTCTCCACGAACTGCGCGAGGTGCTCCAGCAGGAACGTCGCCTCGGACGAAGACGCGTCGTCCCCGGAGAAATACCGCACGGAGAGCATCAGCACCTCGGTCCGGCACCCCTCTTCCGACGCGCAGAAGACATGCGGCATGCCGGGCGGGATCAGCAGCGTATCGCCCGGTTTCCCCCTGCCCCGCCACTGGCCGACCGCCTGGATCCCGCCGCCTTCGCAGCAATGGAACCATTCGTACTCGTCGGGGTGGAGGTGCTGGCGGCACGCCGAAACGTCTCCACGGTACGGACTGAGGTACACGTTGAGCACATTCGGCATGACTCGTATTTTTCGGACTCCGGACGGTGCTTTGCTCATAGGGGGTATCTTCCCATGCTGCGATAGATGATTGCTCCAGCAGATGTAAATATAACCTTTTATCTCGTCTTTCGCAAACGGGTTTCACCCCTTTTTTCGGAAAATTGATTCGAAAACCCGGATTAAAGGGGTAAATCGCCGTTTTCGCCCGCAGTCGGCACGTTGAGGGGATGCCGCTGAAGGAACGAAAAGACCCGGCGGAGGTCGCGGGGATCTCGCCGGGTCGAAATGACCGTTGATGAAAACGGGTCGGAGCTTACGGCTGGACGTGCGCCATGGCCTCCTTGTCGGTTTCGGGAGCATAGAACTCGATGTTGATGCT
>JAFYBD010000052.1 GCA_017540385.1 Lentisphaeria bacterium | reverse complement strand
GGCGGAGGCATCCGCCATGCACCTGCTCCCCCCCGCCGAATTCGCGGCCGCGGTCGAGTCCAATTTCAGGAGGATATTCCGCCATGTCTGACCTTTTCGTCCCCCCTCAATGGCTCGCGCGGATGGCCGCGCTGGAATCGCCCGTGACGCTTCGGAAGATCGCGGCGTCGAACGTGCTGTGCGTCGGGTTGGGCGGGGTCGGCGGACTCGCCGCCGAACTCGTCGCGCGTCTGGGCGTGGGCGCGATGACCATCGTGGACGGCGACGCCGTGGACGAAACGAACCTGAACCGCCAGATCGTCGCGCTCACGGGGACCGTCGGACGGCCGAAGGCGATCGTGATGGCCGACCGGCTGATGGAGATCAATCCTCACCTCAAACTGACCGTGCTGGAGCGTTTTCTCCAGCCCGCGGACATGCCCGGCGTGCTTGAGATCGGGCGTTTCGACTGCGTGCTCGACGCGATCGACTCCGTGCCGTCGAAGATCGCGCTCCTGGCCGAATGTGTCCGGCGGGGCGTGCCGGTGGTCAGCTCCATGGGGGCCGGGCTCCGTACCGATCCAGGAGCGATCCGGTGCGCGGATATCGCGAAGACGAACGTGTGTCCGCTCGCGAAACTCGTGCGGAAAGGTCTCCGCGAGCTCGGGATTGAGCATGGCGTGACGGCGGTGTATTCCCTGGAGACTCCCCGGAAACCCCGGCTCGACGAGGACGGACGCCCTCTGATCGGCACTGTGTCGTTCCTGCCCGCGGCGTTCGCCGTGAACTGCGCGGCCGCGGTTTACCGCGAGCTGGTGCGTTAAAATACGTTATAACGCCGCGGATTATCGCGCAAACTTCTCTTAAAAAAATCGGAAAAAGGCGCGCGTGCGCTTGTTTTTTCCAAAAACCCTGCTATGTTTTAGTCGAGAAGCTATCTCTACTTTGTTCAATACAACCCCAAACAATCAGCAGAAAGGATGACGGCATGTCACCTAAAACAGCTCTTTTCGGCGCGACTGCAACGTTCACGCTGGCGATGACGGTGCTTTTCGCCCAGAACCCGGCCGGTCCCGCACAGGGACAGCCCGGCCAAGGCTTCCCCGGCGGCTTCGGGCAGGGCGGACAAAACCAACCCCAACAGGGACAACAGAACATGCGCGAGGAATGGGAAAATCAGAAAATCAATTTCGTGAACGTCGAACCGGTCCGTTCGGACAGCGCGCTTCCGCTGGACGCGGGTCAGAAGAACCTGCTGAACGGCAAGTGGAAGTTCAATTTCGTGCTGGAACCCTCGCAGCGTCCGGCCGACTTCTTCAAGCCGGACTACGACGATTCCTCCTGGACGACCATCCCCGTGCCGTCCACCTGGGAAGTCCAGGGCTTCGGCACCCCGCTGTACACCAACGTCACGTATCCCTTCAACACCAGCAACCCGCCGGTCGTGACGAACGCCCCCGGCGACCGCCGCTGGACCGCGTTCACGGAGCGCAACCCGGTCGGCTCCTACCGCCAGACTTTCAAGCTCCCGTCTGACTTCCGCAAGGGCGGCCAGATCTTCCTGCGTTTCGACGGCGTGTCCGCCGGCTACTACGTGTGGGTGAACGGCGAGAAGGTCGGCTATGCCGAGGATTCGTACAACCCCGACGAGTTCAATATCACGAAGTACCTGAAGCCGGGCGAGAACGTCCTCGCCGTGCAGGTCTTCCACTTCACCGACGGCTCCTACCTCGAGGACCAGGACTTTTTCCGTCACTCCGGCATCTTCCGCGACGTGGTGATCTTCCGCACGCCCGACGTCGCCATCCGCGACTTCGATTTCCGTTCGCTGCTGAAGGATAACTACACCACCGGCACCCTCGACGGCAAGATCCTGGTCCGGAATTATTCCGGCAAGGACGCCAGCCGCACCGTGAAGTACACGCTCGTCCGCAACGGCAAGGACGTGCTCACCGGCAGTGCCGAAGTGAAGCTCCCGGCCGACGCGGGCAAGGACGTCGAGGTCCCGGTCAGCGTGACCGTGCCGAACGTCGATACGTGGACGGCCGAAACCCCGAACCTGTATCAGCTGAAGATGTCCATCGCCGACGCGTCCGGCTCCGTCGAGAACGCCGAGACCGTGCAGGTCAACCTCGGATTCCGCACCGTCGAGGTCGGCCCGCAGTATCAGCTCCTCATCAACGGCAAGGAAGTCCTCCTGAAGGGCGTGAACCGTCACGAGACGCACCCAGACTACGGCCGCGCCATCCCGCGCGAGGTCATGGAAAAAGACATCCAGCTGATGAAGTCCCACAACATCAACACCGTCCGCACCTCGCACTATCCCGACGCCCCGTACTGGTACGAACTCTGCGAGAAGTACGGCATCTACCTGGTCGCCGAGGCCAACATCGAGTGCCACGGCAAGCAGGACCTGACCCGCAATCCGGAATGGGAGCAGGCGTACGTCGAGCGCAACCTGAACAACGTCATGCGCCTCAAAAACAACCCGGCGATCATCTTCTGGAGCCTCGGCAACGAAAACGGACGCGGCCCCAACCTCGCCGCCGCTTCGCGCGCAATCCAGGCGCTTGACAAGACCCGCCTGATCCATTCCTGCGACATGGACCACACCAACGGCGTGACCGACATGGGCAGCTGCATGTATCCCTCGGTCGACGGCATCAACGGCATCGGCGCCAACGCCCGCGACAAATGGCCGTACTTCGTCTGCGAATACGCCCACAGCATGGGCAACGCCCTCGGCAACTTCCAGGAATACATGGACGCCTTCGAGAAGCATCCGCGCCTCGTCGGCGGCTGCATCTGGGACTGGGTCGACCAGAACATCCGCGCCACCCGCCAGGAAAACGGCCTCTACAAGGCCGCGCCGTTCACCGGCGAAGCCTTCGCCTTCGGCGGCATGTTCGGCGACAGCCCGAACGACGGCAACTTCTGCGACAACGGCGTGATCGTGTCCGACCGCACCATCACCCCGAAACTGCTTGAGGTGAAGAAGGTCTACCAGTACCTCCGGTTCAAGGACGCCACGCCCGACGATGCGGGCAAGTTCACGCTCGAACTCACCAGCAAATACTTCCACAAGACCCTCAAGGACTACACCGTCGCGGCCGTCTTCACCGGCGGACAGGACGACAAATCCGGTCGCACCGTCCTCACGCAGAAAGTCGCCTCCCTCGCACCCGGCGAAACCGCCAAGTTCGAGTTCGCGGTCCCGGCCGGCAAGAAGAAAGACATGTTCTTCCTCGTCTTCCCGTCCAAGGACGACAGCCTCGTCCAGTACAAGCTCGTCGAGGAAGCCGACCCGGTCGCTCTCCTGAAGAGCAACAAGGTCGAAGAGGCCCGCAAGTACGCGGTCGCCTGGGAAGGTTTCGACACCGGCGTCGACGCAGCTCCGCTCAAGGTCGACACCTCGAAGTCCTCCGATCTGGCGTTCATCGACCACATGATGAACAACATCACCGTCTACAACGACTACTTCGTCGTGCGGTTCGTCGACGGCAAGATCGAGTTCATCACCTGCGACGGCGAAATGGTCGTCCGCAAGGGACCGGAACTGAACTTCACCCGCGCCCGCGTCGACAACGACGGCTGGATCCGCGGCAACATCGACCGCGCCATGAACGGCGAGATCGACGACGAATGTCGCAGCCTGAAGGCCGTTCAGGTCTCCCCCAAGCAGGTCGACGTGGAGGTCGAACTCTACTGGCGCAAGGGCTTCAATTACTTCGTGAACACGAAGTGGTCCATCTACGCGGACGGCACCATCCGTTCCCAGAACACGATCCGGCCGGACTTCGATGAGCGGAACAGCGCTCTCCCGTGCCTCGGATTCACGATGGAGCTGACCTCCGACTACGAAAAGGTCGACTACCTCGGACGCGGCCCGCAGGAGAACTACATCGACCGCCGCACCGGCACGTACTACGATATCTTCCACACCACCGTGCACGACATGATCACGAAGTACTCCAAGGCGCAGCACTTCGGCAACCGCACCGGCACGAGCTGGGTCAGCCTCACCTCCGACGACGGCAAGACCACCGTCACCGTCCGCAGTGAAAACAACGAGAAAGGCATGGAGTTCACGGCCACCCCGTGGACGCAGAAGGAAATCGCAAACGCGAGGACGCCGGACCGCCTGAATCCGTCCGAAAGAACCGTCCTCGAGGTCGACCTCTTCCAGGCTCCGCTCGGCGGCAACAGCTGCGGCCCCGGCCCGCTGGAGAAATACATCACCCGCGGCAACCGCAATTCGACCTTCAAGATGGACTACACCATCCACATCACCAGAAGGTAAGCGGACGCACCTGAATCCGTCAGGTTTTGAGCCCGGCACGTGTAAAAGCGCTGCCGGGCTTTTTTCACGCACTGGAAATGCCCGGGGCGTGCCATTATTTGCGCGTTTCCGCTTGAAAAGGACGTCCTCGCGGTGTATCTTGTGTGGTGAAGACTCATCAACCATCCCCGAAAGGAATCCTCCCCATGGAACATATCGCCGGAAACATCCTCGAGACCATCGGAAACACCCCGCTCGTGCGCATCAACAAGATGAACCGCGGCTCCGCCGAAGTCCTCGCGAAAGTCGAATCGTTCAACCCCGGATCGAGCGTGAAGGACCGCATCGGCGTGGCCATGATCCTGGACGCGGAACGCCGCGGCGTTTTGAAGCGCGGCGCGACGATCATCGAGCCCACCAGCGGCAACACCGGCATCGGGCTGGCCATCGCGGCTGCCGTGCTCGGCTACAAGCTCATCCTGACCATGCCCGACACCATGAGCATCGAACGCCGCCGTCTGGCCGCCGCCTACGGCGTCGAGATCGTGCTCACGCCCGGAGTCGACGGCATGCCCGGCGCGATCCGCAAAGCCGAGGAACTCCACGCCGCCACGCCCGGATCGTTCATCCCGCAGCAGTTCGCGAACCCGGCGAACCCCGCCGCCCACAAGGCCACGGCCGAGGAAATCCTGCGCGACACGGACTGCCGCGTGGACGTGCTGGTGGCCGGTGTCGGCACCGGCGGCACGCTGACCGGGACCGGACGCGTCCTGCGCGAATCCATTCCTTCCCTGAAGATCGTCGCGGTCGAACCCGACACGTCGGCGGTGCTTTCCGGCGGCAAGGCCGGACCCCACAAGCTCCAGGGGATCGGCGCGGGCTTCGTGCCGGAGGTGACGGACCCGAAACTCTTCGACCGCGTGATGACGGTGTCGGCGGAAAACGCCGGAAACACGGCACGGAGAGCCGCCAGGGAGGAGGGGATC
>JAFYBD010000051.1 GCA_017540385.1 Lentisphaeria bacterium | reverse complement strand
CTGTTCGGAGACGGCGGCGGGTTCGGCCGCCTGCGCGGGGGCTTCCTGTTCGACGGCGGACTCCGCCGCGGGGGCGGGTTCGTCCTGCGGCTTGGATTTATGGAAGAAGCCGACGGCGGAGAGGAACGTCACAAAGATCAGGACCGGGGAGATGAAACGGATGAAGATGGACCAGGAGATGACCGGCAGGCGCGTGCGGTTGAATTTCTGGAGCTTCGAGAGGCCCTTCAGGTCGGCCCCGGTCCGGTAGAGTTCGCGGGCGGCTCCGTTGGTACCCCAGACCCAGCCGGCGTAGAACGCCGCGGCGAGGCCGTTCAGGAGCAGGATCCAGCTGCTCGCCACGTAGTCGATCAGGTCGAAGAGACTGCTGCGGACGCTGCCGAAAAGCCCGGTCAAAACCTTATACAGTCCGGGCAGACCCGACCAGTCGTTCACGCTGAACGAGATCAGGCAGCCGAGCCCGGTGATGATGACGGTCGAGACCAGCACGGACACCCGGCGCGACAGCTTCAGGTTCTGCATGAAACTCGATACGACCGCCTCCTGCAGGCTGAGTCCGCTGGTGAGTGCGGCGATCGCGAGGAGCAGGAAGAACAGACCGTTCCACAGCCAGCCGAGGCCGCCGGGGATGGATTCGAACGTGATCGGGAGGGTGTTGAAGACCAGCGACGGCCCCTGCCCCGGATTGCCGCCCTGGGCGAACAGCGCCGGGAAGATCGCGAGTCCGGCGAGCATGGCGATGAGCGTGTCGAAGAAGATGATCCAGAGCGAGGACGACAGGATGTTGCGTTTCTTGCTGAGGTAGCTGCCGTAGGTGATGAGGATCGCCATGCCGAGACTGAGCGAATAGAACGCGTGTCCGAGGGCGTCGAGCACGCTCGAGCCGTTGATCTTGCTGAAATCGGGCATGAGGAAGAATTTCACGCCCGCGGACGCTCCGGGGAGCGTGACGCTGCGGATCACCAGCACCAGGACCAGCACGAAGAGCATCGGCATCATGATCTTCGACATCTGCTCGATGCCCTTCTTCACCCCGAACCAGCAGATGGCCGCCGAAGCGATCATGAACGCCAGCGCCATGCCCGAGGAGAGCCAGCCGTTCGACGACACGCTCGCGAGGTACGCACCGGCTTCGTCCGGGCTCGTGAAAATGAGCTCGTGCGCGAACGCCTTCCAGGCGTACAGGAAGATCCAGCCGCCGATGATCGCGTAGTAGGACAGGATCAGCCCCGCCACCATCGTGCAGGAGAATCCGACCGCGCTCCATCCGTAGTGGTACACCACCACGCCCAGCACCAGCAGCAGGATCGCGAGTCCCCAGCTCCCGGAGGAGGCCAGAGCGGCGGCCAGGCCGAACGCGAATCCGGCGGCCACCTTCGGCAGGCGCGGCGAACGGATCCCGAAGTGCTGGAACGCTTTGATGGGATCGCCCTGGGAGGCGCGCCCGATGGCGAGTTCCGCCAGCATCACGGGCAGGCCGACCAGCGCCACGCACAGCAGGTAGACCAGCACGAACGCCCCGCCGCCGTTCTCGCCGGTGATGAACGGGAAACGCCAGACGTTTCCGAGTCCGATCGCGGAACCGACCGCGGCCATGATGAATCCGAATGAACTGCCCCAGTGTTCGTGCTTGATGCCGTCTGCCATGTTTGCCGTCCTTGTGTCAGCCTCAGAGCTGGATGTTGTCGATCAGCCGGGTCGAGCCGAAACGCGCGGCTACGGCGATGGTGAACGATTTGCCCGGCGCGAGCGAAACAGCCGGGAGCATCGTGTCCGAATCGGTCAGCTCCACGTATTCCACGTCGCCGCCCGCGGAGGAGATCTCCGCCGTGATGTCGTCGATCAGCTTCTCCGCAGAGACGCCGGGTTCGGCCGCGAACGTCTTCTGCGCGCGGAAGAGGCTCCGGGAGATCGCCAGCGCGCGCTTGTGTTCGTCTTCGGAGAGGTATTTGTTGCGCGAGCTCATGGCGAGCCCGTCGGGTTCGCGGACGATCGGCGCGGTGATGATTTTGATCGGGAAATTGAGGTCGCGCACCATGCGGCGGATGATGGCGGCCTGCTGGGCGTCCTTCTGTCCGAAGACCGCCACGTCCGGCAGGGCCGCGTTGAAGAGCTTCGAGACGACCGTGGTCACGCCCTCGAAATGGATCGGACGCGACTTGCCGCAGAGGTTCTTCGAGATCGTGTTCTCGTACACATGGCAGGTGAGCGGCTCGGGGTACATGTCCTCGACGCCGGGCGCGAAGATCACGTCCACGCCCTTCGCCTCGCACAGCGCCCGGTCGCGCTCGAAATCGCGCGGATACTTCGCGAAATCCTCGTTCGGGCCGAACTGGATCGGGTTCACGAAGATCGAGATGACGACCGCGTCCGCGCCGTTCGCGCGGGCCGCGTCGATGAGCGAGAGATGGCCGTCGTGCAGGAATCCCATCGTGGGCACGAGACCGACGGTTTTGCCGGCCTTATGGGCGTCGCGGGACCACTGCTGGAGTTCGGGGATGGAATGAATGACAAGCGACATGGCGTTTCCTCCTTCGTTCAGCGTTTGGCGTTGTTGCGGGCGATGCGCTCCGCCACGGAGCGTTCGTACGCGTCGAGGTCGTCGATGCGGATCTGCGCCACGCCGGATGCCATGGCGGCCTCGGCCACGAATCGCGCCACCCTGGGCACGACGCGGGGATCGAAGGGCTTCGGGATCACGAACGACGCCTTCAGGGGGATTTCGCCCTCGAAGATGCCTTTCGCGGCTTCCTCGGGATACGCCGCGGACAGGAGCTCGCGGATTTCGGCGGGCATGGGTTCGGCCACGATGTCGGCCAGGGCGCGCGAAGCGGCGAGCTTCATGGCCTCGAGATGTCGGACGCACGTGTGTCGAGCGCGCCGCGGAAGATGCCGGGGAATCCGAGCACGTTGTTCACCTGGTTGCTGTAGTCGGAGCGGCCCGTCCCGGCCACTGCGGCTCCGGCCGCCAGCGCTTCGTCCGGGAAGATTTCGGGCGTCGGGTTCGCCATCGCGAAGACCACCGCGCCGGGGGCCATCGTGCGGACCATGTCGCCGGTGAGGGCCTTCGGCACGGAGACGCCGACGAAGACGTCCGCGCCCCTGATGGCGTCGGCGAGCGTGCGGGCGTCCGTATGGACGGCGAAACGCTGTTTCTGCGGATTCAGGTCGGTGCGGCCGTCGTGGATGACGCCTTTCGAATCGCAGAGGATGAATTTGGAGCGGTCGGCTCCGGCGGACACGTAATACTCCGCGCAGGCGATCCCGGCGGCTCCCGCGCCGTTCATCACGAACCGGCAGTCGCCGATCTTCTTGCCGACCACGCGGAGGGCGTTCAGGATGCCGGCGAGGGAGATGATGGCGGTGCCGTGCTGATCGTCGTGGAAGACGGGGATGCCCATCGTCTTCTTCAGGGCGGGTTCGATCGCAAAGCACGCGGGCGCGCCGATGTCTTCGAGGTTGATGCCGCCGAAGGAGGGTTCCAGGCGGGCGACGATCTCAATGACCTTGTCCGGGTCGGTGCGGCCGTCCTCTTTGAAGACGCCGCCGATGCACAGCGCCACGGCGTCGATGTCGGCGAATCGCTTGAAGAGGACCGACTTGCCCTCCATGACCGGGAGACCGGCCTCCGGGCCGATGTTGCCGAGTCCGAGCACCGCCGTGCCGTCGCTCACGACGGCCACGGTGTTGCCGCGTCCGGTGTACTCCCAGATCTTCTCCGGGTGGTCGTGTATCTCGGTGCAGGGGACGGCGACGCCGGGCGTGTAAGCCAGGGACAGGTCGTCCTGGGTGGTGCAGGGTTTCGAGGGCAGGATGGTCAGTTTGCCGGGCCGCGGATTGGCGTGGTAGGCCAGGCTTCTTGCTGCGAGATCGTTTGACATGGCGGTATTCTCCGAATTGGTTTGATTGTTCACATGCGGACCGGGATGCCCCGGGCGGCCAGATGACGCTTCGCGTCGCCCACGGTGTACGTCCCGAAATGAAAGATGCTGGCGGCGAGGACTGCGTCCGCGTGGCCGCGTTCGATCACATCGGCCAGGTCGTCGAGACTGCCCGCGCCGCCGGACGCGATGACCGGCACGGGGACGGCGTCGGCGATGGCGGCGGTGAGTTCGCAGTCGTAGCCGCGCTTCGTGCCGTCGGTGTCCATGCTGGTCAGCAGGATTTCGCCCGCGCCGAGTTCGACGCCGCGGACGGCCCATTCGAGCGCGTCGATGCCGGTGGGACGGCGTCCGCCGTGCGTGAAGACTTCCCAGCGGTTTTCGCCGGGCACGCGCCGGGCGTCGATCGCGAGCACGATGCACTGCGCGCCGAACCGGTCGGACCCGGCCTTGATGAGGTCGGGATTCAGCACGGCCGCAGTATTCAGCGAGACCTTGTCGGCCCCGGATTTCAGCATCAGCCGGATATCCTCCGTGGTGCGGATGCCCCCGCCCACGGTCAGGGGGATGAACACCTGGTCGGCGGTGCGCGCGATCACGTCGACCACGCTGGCCCGGGCGTCGCTGCTGGCCGTGATGTCCAGGAAGACCAGTTCGTCGGCTCCCTGGCGGTTGTATTCGACTGCGGCGGCGATGGGGTCGCCCGCGTCCACCAGGCTCACGAAATGAACCCCTTTCACCACGCGTCCGTTGTCGACGTCCAGGCAGGGGATGATACGTTTGGCAAGCATATTCGTGCGAATCCTCTGTTCGATTGCATCCGCGAAAAAACGAAAAATGAGTCTATTTAATATAATAGAATCTTCATCCTTTTCAAGGACGGTTCACGCCTTTTCCGCGAATTGCCGCCGTTTCCGCGCAAAAGGAAACGCCGCCCCGGGCCGGTCCCCGGAACGGCGTACAAATGTCCGATGAAATGACGGCAGGTCAGCCCTGCGGGTTCTGATCGCCACCCTGGGGGGCCTGCTGACCGCCCTGCCCCTGCTGGGGACGATTGCCCTGCTGGCCGCCCTGCTGGGGACGGCGCGGCCGGTTTCCGCCGTTGCCGCGGTTTCCGCCGTTCTGCTGCTTGCGGTCGTCGTTCTGGCGCTGGGGCCGCTGCTGACGGTTTCCGCCGCCGTTCTGCTGCCTGCGGTCGTCGTTCTGGCGGTCCTGCCGGCGCTGTCCCCCCTGACGGGGACCGGAGCCGTCCTGACGCTGGTTCTGCTGCGGACGCTGATTCTGAGGCGCGGCGGAAGAGTTGTCCGCATCTGGGGAGGCATCCTGACCGGCGGACTCGTCCTGTCCGGCGTGGACTTTGTATTTGTCGAGGTAGACGACGGAGACTTCGGACGCCGGGCAGACCACGGTATGATTGGATTCGCCAAGCTGGACCGTGACCTTCTGCGTGAGCAGATTGCGGTCCACGATGCGGCCGCGGCCCTCCTTGCACTCGCAGAGCTCGCCGCGGCGCGGCATGGTCTTCTCGAGTTCCAGGTAGCCTTCGTGTTCGTATTTCAGGCAGCATTTCAGCCTGCCGCAGATGCCGGAGATGGTCGACGGCGTGAGCGAGAGGTCCTGCTCCTTCGCCATCTTCACGTTGATGCTCGCGAATTCCTTCAGGAACTGGCAGCAGCAGAGCGGGCGGCCGCAGTTCGCGATCCCGCCCAGGATGGACGTCTCGTCGCGCACGCCGATCTGACGCAGTTCGATGTGCGTGTTGAACTCCTGCGACAGCACCTTTACGAGCTCGCGGAAGTCCACGCGGCCCTCGGCGCTGAACTGCACCGTGATGAGCTTGCCGTCGTACGAATAATGCGCGTTGATGAGCTTCATCGGCAGTCCGAGCTTCGCCACGTACTGCCCGGTGATGCGCAGCGCCGTTTTCGCGCGCATGCGGTTCTCGTGCGCCTTGCCCTGATCCACCACGGTCGCCTTGCGCTGGATCGAGTGGATTTCGTTCTTCCGGGCCGCGAACGACGACCCGGAGGATTCCGAACCGTCCTCGGACGGCGCCGGACGCGGAGGTTCCGGCGGAGGCGTGTCGTACTGCTTCACGATCTGGCCGTAGTCCAGGTAGAAATCCTTTCGGATCACGCAGAAATCGCCCACGCGAAGCCCGAGCGAGGAGTCGCATTTCGCGTTGTACCCCGCGCCGTTGTCCAGTAAAATGCCGTAAACAATATCCATACGGTCTGTCCCTTACTGCGGGACGGCACGGAATCCGGGCATGCCCGGCGATCCGCGCGCCCCGTCCTTTTTTTTGATGGAGCTCCCGGGATTACCAGGCGGTGACGAGCACTTTGTTCTTGGCGAGGTCGGTGAGCGACCTCTTGTCTTTCTTCTTGTCGACACCGAAGGAGAACACTGCCACGCGGGTGCGGAGCTCCTTGCCGGCGATGGTCGAGACGTCGCCCTTGTTCGCGATCCTGCCGTCGAAATCGGTATCGAGGATCACCTGGTACTGGTTGCCCCACGGATCGAGGATGCCCTTGCTCTCCTCGAACCCCACGCCGACTTCGTAGAACATCATCTTCTTGCCGTTGTCGCCGGTCAGCAGTTTGCACATCGTGATGTAATCGCCGGAGGAGAGCGCGCTGCCCTCGTTGCTTGCCTTCACGGGCCAGCAGGAGAACTCCGATTCGTACATGATGATGGCGGTCTTCAGCGACTGACATTCGCTGTTCGCCTTCGACTTTTTCGCGTTCTGGCGCGCGAGTCCGAGTGCGGGGAAGACGAGCCCGGCGAGGATGGAGATGATCGCGATCACGACGAGCATTTCAATCAATGTAAATCTCTTGCAGGAAGAAGTTTTCATGGTATCTGATCCTTGTTGTAGGTTGATGGTCGGTTGTTGTTGCGATTATTTGATCGAGGGGTCCTTGAAATTCGCGATGTCGTCGCCTAACCCCTTCTGTTTCAATTTTGTGAAGCTGGCTTTGTTTTCAGGATCGCAGATGAGCGTCTCGCCGTCCTTGCCGATGGAATACAGGTCGTAGGAACCGGTGTTGTACTTGCCCGGGCAGCGGTAACGGAACTCGCGTCCCCAGGCGTCGCAGAACTTGTTCCCGCTCGAGGTCTGCGCGCAGGTCTCGTACGCGTCGCCGAAGAAGTCGGCGTTCAGCTCGACGGAGCCGAACACGCCCTCGTAACCGGAGCCATTGGTCGGCAGATAGTAGCCGTTTTTGAGCTTGTACTGCTCGTTGGCGTTGCGGAAGATCTCCATCAGAGTCTTCGTCCGGGTGTTGTCGGCGCGCTGGTAGGCGATCTGGGTGATCTTGACGGACATCGCGGCGAGCAGCGCGATCACGATGACCACGCACAGCAGCTCGACCAGCGTGAAAGGATGGCGGAAACGTCTCATGTGACATACTCCTGATAACGGTTCAGTGTTTTTCAATACCTACTATATCATGCAAAAGGGCGGAATACAAACCTTTTTTCATGAAATATCTCCAAAAAACCGGGTCCGGGGGCGAAAAAAACTTCATTCCGTCGACGCGGCCAGGATTTCGCGTTTCAGGGCCTCGAAGGCCTCCTCCTGCGGCAGGTTCGCGAAGAGCACGCCGCGGCGGAACAGCGCCACGTGGCCGTCCTTCGAACCGGCCAGTCCGAGCTCGGCGTCCTTCGCCTCGCCGGGACCGTTCACGACGCAGCCCATGACCGCGATTTTCTTCACGCCGATCTTCCGGCCGGAGGCTTTCAGCGAAGCCACCAGCGACTCCACGCGCCCGGCCATGCCGATCAGGTCGTATTCCGTCCGCGCGCAGGTCGGACACGACACGATCTCCGGCGAAGCGTCGCGCAATCCGCAGACCTCCAGCAGCGCGACTCCGGCGCGGACTTCCTCGCGCGGGGGAGCGGTCAGGCTCACGCGGATGGTGTCGCCGATGCCGTCCAGCAGCAGGGCCCCGATCCCGGCGGCGCTCTTCAGCACGCCCCGGTACGAAGTCCCGGCCTCGGTCACGCCCAGATGGAGCGGATACCCGGACCGCGCGGCAAACTTGCGGTACGCCGCGGCCATGACCGGGACGGAGCTGGCTTTCAGCGAGACTTTGATATCGTGGAAACGGCACTCCTCGAGGATGCGTATCTGCGTGTCGACGGCGTCGCACAGGGCCTCCGCCAGCGCTTCGTCGTGGTCGCCGATGGCGGCCAGTTTCGCCTCGAACGAGCCTTTCGGCAGGCTGCCGGAGTTCGCGCCCACGCGGATGGGGATCCCGGCCTCTCCGGCGGCTTCCGCCACGGCTCGGACGCGGTCGGCCCCGCCGATGTTGCCGGGGTTGATGCG
>JAFYBD010000050.1 GCA_017540385.1 Lentisphaeria bacterium | reverse complement strand
GGTATCCTCCAGAAACGCGATCGCGAGGAAGAGAAACAGGATGTTCGGCAGGAAGACGATCACGCCGCCGACGCCGTGGATCACGCCGTCGATCAGCAGGCTTCTCAGGACAGGCTGGACATCCGGCGACCAGAAGCGTTCGATCAGCCCCTGGATCCAGCCGAACAGCCAGTCGATGCCGTCGGTCATCGGGGCGGCGCAGGTGAACGTGAACCAGAACATGAGATACATGACGACGAAGAAAAGCGGCAGGCCGATCCACTGGTTGGTGACGACCGCGTCGATCTTGTCGGAAATTTCGCGGCGGCGTTCCTGCGTGAAGGAAATGGCGTCGCGGCATGCGCCGGAGATCATGGCATAGCGGCAGTCCGCCATGAAGGTCTCGGCCTTGATGGCGTGGCGGGCGTACAGGTGGGCGATCTGGGCGTCGATGATGGCGTCGAGCCCCTGGAACTCGGGCATCCGCATCACGCAGGTGTCCTTCTCCAGCAGCTTGATGGCGAAGAAACGCGCCGGGATGTGGCGGACGCGGTCGGTCATCGCCGGTTCGATCCACTCCTCGAGCTCGTGAATTGCGTCGTCGACGTCGGCACCGTAGGTGAGCTTCGGGACGTCGTGGTCCTCCAGGTGGAGCAGGCTTTCCGCGAGGGCGTCCTTCAGCTTGTCGACGCCGTCGCCGCGCGAACCGACTGTCTGCACGATGCTGCACCCGAAGTAGGACTGGAGCTTCTGAATGTCGAACTTCAGGCCCTTCTTCTTCGCCTCGTCGCTCATGTTGAAGACGAGAAGCATCGGGATGTGAAGTTCGGCGAGCTGGGTGGAGAGATACAGGCTGCGCTGCGGAATCGACGAGTCGACCACGTTCATGATGAGGTCGATGCCCGGCTTCGTGAGCTCCTCGAATGCCACGCCCTCCTCGGGCGAGCTGGACGACAGGCTGTAGACGCCGGGGATGTCGATGAGCTCGATCTCGTCCTCGCCGAGCATGAATTCGCCGGTCTTGCTTTCGACCGTCACGCCCGGATAGTTGCCGACGTGCTGACGCGCTCCGGTGAGGCAGTTGAAGATGGTCGTCTTGCCGCAGTTCGGGTTGCCGGCGAGCACGATCCGGTATTTGCGGCTCATGGGAGCTCCTGAAGCTGGACCACGATATTCGCCGCGTCGTCGCGGTGGATCGAAAGGCTGCTGTCCATGACCTTGATGCGGAGAAGGCCGCCGAACGGCGCGTGCGCCTCCATTTCAAGCAGTGTGCCGGGCACGAGCCCGACGTCCGCGAACTTCTTCTTCCCGCGCAGTCCGGGTTTCATGCTCACGATGACGGCCGACCGCCCGACGGGAAGTTCCGCCAGGGAACGTTCCTCCGGGATCGTTGCGGAGCCGACTGACGCCCCGGCCTTCGCGGCAGGGGTCTTTTTGTCGCTCATGATGGGAAATATCCTTGTCTGCCGGCCCGGACAGGGAAACGGGCGCGGCGGTGCAGTGTTTTCAGAATCAGAAATATAATATACAGCCGGAACGGGCCGATTTCAAGAAAAAAGCACCCGCCTGAAGACAAATCCGGAGTTTTTTCACAAATACTATATGTGGAAATGCGTTTTTCGATTGCATTTTCCGGGAAGACGTGGTATATTTCATTTTGAAAAAGTATCGACAACTCATTTTTTCGGAGAAATCCTTTGAATAAAATCCGATCATATATCACCTGCGCCGCCGTCGCCTTGCTTCTGCTGCTGAATGCGGCGGAAGCGTTCGCGCAGCGCACCCCTGCGTCGTCTGTAAGGTTCTCCTCCGATGGCCTGGTCAACACTACGGACTTCGAAAAGCTCTCGAAGCTGCCGGAGGGATTCGACGCAGCCGCGGATTCGTACGAATTCGTTGGGGACAATCTGGTGGCGCGCGGGAACGCCGTGATCCAGGCGCCCGGCATCCAGATCTCCGCCGACAAGGTGGTCGTGAACCTGGATTCCGAAACATACGACATCGAGGCGGCGGGCAACGTCACGTTCGCCACGCTCACGACCGCCGTGCAGACCATGTCCATCGAGGATTACGAGGTGCTCCAGCAGGACCCGCGGGCCCGCATCGCCCTGCTCCGCTACGTCGTGAACGACCTCGGGGAACAGCGTGCGGAAGTGGAAGTCACGGTGGAATCTTCCGTGATCCACGCGGAACGCGCGGCGGGCAATCTGATGACCGGCGTGCTCCAGTTCTCGAATTTCGCCATGAAATCCGGGCTTTTCTACTGCGTCGGCGAACAGGCCGACCGTTTCTTCGACGGCACGGTGAAAGTCCACAAGGCCAGGTTCACGACCTGCGAATACATCCAGGACGACCACGACCACTACGCGATCGCCGCCTACGACGCCACGATCGAACCGCGGGTCAGCAACAGCAGCCATTTCCATTACGACAACCAGGTCGGCGACCACAGCATCCTGATGAAGAACAACTTCATCCAGATTTACGGCATCCCGGTCTTCTGGCTGCCCATCCTCTACAAACCTTCCGATCTCTCCAGCTTCGGCGGCAAGATCGAATTCGGC